>JADGQS010000156.1 GCA_017881585.1 Gemmatimonadaceae bacterium
GCCGGCCGTCGGTTCGTCGAGAATCAGGATCGGCGTGTCGCGAATGACCGCGCGGGCGATCGCGATGCGCTGGCGCTGACCGCCGGAGAGCGTGACGCCGCGCTCGCCGACCATCGTGTCGTAGCCGTCGGGCATCGCGTCGATGAACTCACTCGCGTTGGCCAGCTCGGCTGCACGCTTGATCTCATCGGGCGACGCGCCAGGCTTGCCATACGCGATGTTCTGCCAGATGGTCGTGTTGAAGAGCAGCGTGTCTTGCAGCACGAAGCTGATCTGGTCGCGCAGCGACGTCAGCTGATACTGCCGAACGTCCGTGCCTTCGATGACCACCTCGCCGGACACCGGATCGTAGAACCGCGGAATCAGGCTCACGATGCTCGTCTTCCCCGCTCCTGACGGACCGACGATCCCCGCAACCTGACCCGCTTCGATCCTGAAGCTGACATCCGTGAGGATCGGCGTGTCGGCTGCGTAGCCGAAGCTGACGTTCCTGAACTCGATCCGACCGGTGAATTTCGGCGCCCGGCGTGCGCCGGGCAGATCGCAGACGACGCTTTCAATGTCAAGCACCTCTTGAATGCGCTCGTAGCCGACCATCGCCTTGGAGGCGGTGTCGGTCATCTTCGAGAGATCGCGCATGGGCTTGTACATCTTGCCCAGATACAGGAGGAAGACGATGAGCACGCCGGCACTGAGCGTTCCGGCGACGGCAAGGCGTGCGCCGTATCCCAGTACCAGGCACGTACCGACGGCGACGATCAGCTGGACGACCGGCGCCAGCCGGGCCTTGAGGGTTCGCGCCTGCATGCCGGCTTCGACGTTGGCGAGGCTTTCGACCTCGAACCGTTTCTCCTCGTAGTCTTCGCGCGCGAACGCCTTGACCACGCGGATGGAGCCCAGCACCTCCGCCACGATGGACAGCAGATCGCCTTCCTTCTTGCGCACTGCCCGCGAGGCCTTCTTGATACGTCGCGTGTAGCGGAACACCACGAGGAAGAGCACCGGCATCACGGACAAGGCAATCAGCGTGAAGCGCCAGTTGAGGTAGAACATGACACCGACCATGCCGACCATGGTCAGCAGGTCGACGAGAATACCGAGCAGTGCGGAATCGATGAAGTCCTGAATGACTTCGATGTCGGTCGTCACCCGCGTGATCATGTCGCCCGTTCGCGTCTTGTCGTGCTCCGCGAGTGACAGGCGCTGGATGTGGTGGTAGAGGGTACGGCGCAGGTCGTGTCCCACCCACTGACTCACGCTGGTCGTGAGATATTTCTCGAAGTACGCACTGACAGCACCGATGACGGCCACGACGGCCACGGCCGCCACCGCGAAATTCAGCACCGCGTGCGGCCCTTCGCCGAAGGTCCCGGTCACGACGCGGCCCAGGATTCCCGTCAGCGGCTTCGCCTTCAGGATGTTGTCGACGACGATCTTGATCGGCCAGGGATCGAGAACGTCGGCGAGCGTCTCGCCGATCACCGCGACCACCGCAATCGACAGTGGCTTCCAGTGCGGCCGAACGAGGTCGATGATCCTCAGCCGCCGGGACCATGGTCGAGACGCGGGGGCGGCGCCGGGCTTGGCCGGCGTCGCTGCCGGGCTGGCGGGCGGGGTCGTCACATCTGAAACATGGAGGGGCGGACGGTAGTGCGGGAGCACCCCAAGTCCGCGCCTGCGACGGAAGGAGCCGCCCGGCCCGGAACTCTTCGCAATGCGGTGGCGTCTAGCTCTCTCGCACTACACCGGAAACCGCCCATTTGAGCGATGTTCCGGCTCATCCTCGACCCCTATCCTCCAATCCTATAGAGGAGGCGATTGCCCGTTCGTTCGCCGGTACCCCGAGAGGAGGCAGTATGTCCCATGTCGCGCGTCGCCTGTCGGTGATCGTCGCGTTCCTGGTTGGGCCCGCGGTCGCGGGCGCGCAGCAGTCGCGAACCGAACTCCACGACGCCATGCGGAAGCTGTGGTCGGATCATGCCACATGGACCCGCCAGTACATCGTCAGCGTCGCCGCCGGCCTGCCGGACAAGGACGCGACCACACAGCGGCTCCTGCTCAACCAGACGGACATCGGCGCCGCGATGGCGCGCTACTATGGCGAGGAATCGGGCGGAAAGCTGACCGGTCTGCTGAAGGAGCACATTCTCACCGCCGGCGAACTGATCGCGGCGGCGAAGTCCGGCAACGTCGCCAAGACCGACTCGGTCAATACCAAGTGGCGCGCCAACGCGGATGAGATTGCCGAGTTCCTGCATCACGCCAACCCCAACAATTGGGCGACGGCGCGGGTGCGCACCGCGATGTACACCCATTGCGACCAGACGCGTTCCGAGGCGGAGCATCGGCTGAAGAAGGACTACACCGCCGACATCCAGGACTTCGACGCCATCGAGAAACAGGTTCTCATGATGGCCGACATGCTCACCGACGGCATCGTCTCGCAATTTCCGGGGAAGTTCGGGATCGCAAGAAAGGGGAACTGACACCGTGAGCACGTTCAAGCGTTTGATCGACTTCACCCGGTTCTCGCCGGTGGTGCGTGCGGCCGCCGCAGGCGCTCTTTGCGCCGCGTTGCCGGCGTCGATCGCGGCGCAAGCCGTCGTCCCGCCGCCGCCTCCGATATCCGGCGCCGACAGCGTGACGATCGCACCAGGGCCCGAGTACGCAACAAGCGGATTCCATAATTTCCTGTTTGGCGAGAACTATCGCGTATTCTGGACGACGCCCATTCGCGTGCCGGTACTCGACCTGCGCCGGTTCGCCGGCGGCCTCGAGCCGAAGAAGAAAGGCGGCGGCATGCAGACGGAATCGCTGCGTTTCATCGCCAAGGACGGTGAGGAGTACGCGTTTCGGTCAGTCGACAAGCGGGCTCACCTTCCGCCGGGCATGGGTGGCGCGCTGGCGATGGAAGTCTTCAAGGACCAGGTCAGTTCCGAACACCCGGCCGCCGCGCTCGTCGCCGCTCCTCTGCTCGAGGCAGCCGGCGTGCTCCATGCGACGCCGCAGCTCGTGGTCATGCCTCACGACTCGATCCTCGGAGAGTATTCGGCCGAGTTCGCGGGCCGGCTCGGCATCATCGAGCTCTCGTCCGGCAAGACGGCGCACGGCGAAGGTTTCGCCGGCGCGTTGGAGATCATCGACAGCGACTCCCTGCGCAAACTGCTCGACAGCGACGGGCGCCAGCGCGTCGACACGCGCGCCCTGCTCAAGGCGCGACTGATGGACCTCTTCCTCAACGATAACGACCGTCATCCGGGCCAGTGGAGGTGGGCGCGCATGCAGAAGGGTCACGCGTCGCCGTGGGAACCGATCCCCCGCGACCGCGACCAGGCGTTCGTCGCGTATCGTGGCGCGTTCCTCGCGGCGGCGCGGTTCGCCGCGCCGAATCTTCTGAAGTTCGACGGCAACATCAATATTCCGGGTCTTACGTACAACAGCCTGGAAATGGACCGCCGTCTGTTGAGCGGGCTCGAACGCCCGGTGTGGGATTCCATCGCGAACGATCTGACCACCAGACTCACCGATGCGGTGATCGACAGCGCCGTCCGCGCGATGCCGGCGGAGTACCACTGGTGGGCGCCGGCGCTTGCCGCCACGCTCAGGCTTCGCCGGGAGCATCTCAAGACGGCGGCGACGACTTTCTATCTGTACCTCTCCGGCGTCGTCGACGTACACGGCACCGACGCCGCAGATCGTCTCACGGTGACGCGCGAATCGAACGGTCTCGTCGACGTGAGGCTCGAGACTGCCGGCGACGACCCGTTCTTCGCGCGCCTTTTCGATTTCCACGAGACCCGGGAGATCCGCGTCTATCTCCACGGCGGCAACGACACGTCGATCGTGCGGGGCGACGTGCGAGAGAGCATTTCCGTGAAAGTCATCGGAGGCAACGGCATCAACTGGCTGACCGATTCTTCACGAGTGGAAGATCGCGCGAATCCAACGGAGTTCATCGACACCGGAACGGTGGAAGGAGTGACCTACGGGAAGGACACGCTGTTCGACCGGCTGCCCTGGATCAAGTCGCGCGGCAAAGTCGTCCCGCCGAGCCTGGATCGAGGCACGAAGCTCACTCCAGTCGTGGGACTCAGATCCGAACTGGTGCTGGGAGTCACGCCGACGATCGGCGTCGAGAGATACACGTACGGATTCCGGAACCGGCCGTATTCGAGCATGGTGGGGCTCGTGGCCGAGTACGCCTTTGGTCTCCAAGGATCCGCCCTGCACGCGGTTGCGGACAAGCGATGGGCGGGAACGCCATTTCACACGGAGCTGACGGCGTCCGTCTCACAGTTTGCGGTTCTCTCGTTTCACGGCCTGGGCAATGACACCCCGGATTCCGCGTCGGGGTTCTTCGACGTGCGGCAGCGGCAGTGGCGGTTTCATCCTGCGCTGGCATATACACTCGGCGAGACAACGGACCTGTCACTCGGTCCGATTCTCCGGTATACGCGCACCGACAGCGCAGCGAATCGACTCGTTTCTCTCACTCGTCCCTACGGCGTCGGGAGCTTCGGCCAAGCCGGGGTGCAGCTCGGACTCCATCACGACTTGACGGACAATCCGAAGTCGCCACAGCGGCGGTTCCTGTTCGATATCGAAGGGACGTACTACCCGGTGATGATGGATGTCACCAGCGCGTATGAGGTGGTCAGCGCCCATGTCGGTTCGTTCATGACGTTTTCGATGCCGACGGACCCCGTGTTCGTGTGGCAAGTCGGCGCGACGAAAGTCTTCGGCACGTTTCCGTTCTTCGACGCGGCGTTCATTGGCGGCAGCCAAACGCTTCGCAACATGGATCCGGATCGCCTCGCGGGCGATGCGGCGATCTTCGCGAGTTCCGAACTGCGGATTCCGCTGATGAGTTTCGCGTTCATGGTGCCGATGCGTGCCGGAGTACTGGGTACCGCCGAGGCCGGCCGCGTGTATGTAAACTCGGCTTCGCCTGGTGGATGGCGCGCCTCGACCGGAGCGGGGATCTGGATCGGCCTGTCGAACCAATCGTTCATAGTCAGCTGCACCGTCACCAGCGAACTGGGTCATAAAGGACTGCACTGCCAAACGGGACTTGGTATCTGATTGTGCGACTCGCTCGCCGCGTTCTCGTTGGTGCGCTGCTGGCGGCGCTCGGATGCACTCCGACGATTCAAGTCACGCCGCCACCTGCGGCTGCGCCGGCCGCGGTGGTCAAGCTCGCAGGAGCGTCGGTACTCATGGGCATCGGCGACATTGCCGGATGCGACGGCGGCGGCGATGACAAGACAGCGATGCTGGTGGACAGCATTCTCAAGGCAGACAGCGTGGCGAAAGTGACGGATGCGGTATTCACGCTCGGTGACAACGCGTATCAGGAAGGCACCGCGAGGCAGTTCACCAATTGCTTCGGCTCGACGTGGGGCAATCCGAAGCGGGGCATCATGAACAAGCTTCACCCTACCCCCGGCAACCACGATTATCTCAGCAAGGCGGCCAACCCGTACTTCGCCTATTTCGGCGACAAGGCCGGCGCCGCCGGCGCCGGATACTACAGCTACGAGGTAGGCACCTGGCACGTGGTCGTGCTCAACAGCGAAATCGTCGTGCGGAGCGAGTTCAGCGACCTCGACCGCAAGGCGCAGGAAGACTGGCTCAAGAAGGATCTCAAGGACAAGCCGAAGCCATGCACCGTCGCCTATTGGCACGAGCCGCGCTTCAGCTCCGGGTGGCACGGCAGCGACGCGCGCTTTCAGCCGATCTGGCAAATCCTGTATGATGCGAGCGTCGATCTGGTCTTGAACGGCCACGATCACGACTACGAGCGATTCCTTCCGCAGACTCCGGCGGG
>JADGQS010000157.1 GCA_017881585.1 Gemmatimonadaceae bacterium
CAGGCGGGCGAGTGTGGTCTTTCCCGTTCCCGGCGGGCCCCAGAACAGGATCGAACCGGTGTCACCCCGTTCGATCGATTCGCGCAGTGCGCGGCCGCGATCGAGGAGATGGCGCTGGCCCGCGACCTCGTCGAGCGAGCGGGGACGCATGCGCGCCGCGAGCGGGGCGCGGCCGGTGGCTTCCTCGAATATTGACGGGCTGGTGTCGGGCTTTTTGGCGCGGGACATGGATGGAAAGATATGACGGGCTCACAAGCGGCGACGAGCGACGGGAAACAACGGCGACGGGTGAGGGGTGAGGGAACAAACGGCGACGGGTGACGGGTGAGCGGCGACTTAGCGAAGGGCGACGTGCCCGGAGTGAGGAGAAGTCCGTCTCCGCGCTCCTCACGCGTCGCCCTTCGCTAAATCGCCGCTCACCCGTCACCCGTCGCCGTTCGTCCCCGTCACCCGTCGCCGTTCGTCCCCGTCACCCGTCGCCGTTTGTTTGATCTAGCCGATCGTCACGGCCCGTGCCGCGAAGTAGATCGCGACTCCGCCGAAGAAGGCGAAGTTGTGCCACCACCCGGCCTTCCCCTGGAACTCGGGGATCAGGTTCGACGCGCCCACATACAGCGTGACTCCGCCGGAAAGGGCAAGCCCGTAGTGCGCGAGCGGGCCGAACGAGTTCGTGAGGAGGACGCCCGCGATCGTCGCGACGCCGAGGAGCGCCGCCGCGCCGAGCGCCGCGGCGCGCGTGCCGCCGGCGGCGAGCATGAGCGACGAGATCGCCAGCCCCTCGGGCAGCTTGTGCAGGAAGATCGCGCCGAACACGAGCACGCCGAGCTGCGGGCTCACGATGAAACCGCTCGCAATCGCGACGCCGTCGCCGAAGGTGTGCAGCAGCAGGCCCGCGAGCGCAGAGACGCTCACGCGGCGCGAGACCGCATGCGTTTCCTCGCCGAAATGAAAGTGTCCGACGAGCGCGTGCTGCGTGAGGTGGACGAGCAGGAATCCCGCGAGGATGAACAGGGCGCCGCGCTCCCCATCGCGTGTGATTGCCTCGGGAACGAGATCGGTGAGCGCCACGCTCAGCATGAACCCCGCCGCGAGGGCGATGAGCAGCTCGAGGGTGCGCGTGCTCCACGCGCGCCGCGTGGTGACGGCGGCGGCACCCGCGACGTTCGCGGCTGCGGCAATCAGAGCGTATACGAGGGCGTTCACGAACGAGGTCGGCCTGATGAGAGGCTGGAGGAAGCGTTCACCAATTCGGCAACTATTCGGCTCTTACAAGAGAACGTACGTCTGAACGTACCAATGAACGTAACAGCGATTAAACCAGCTTGAGAGTGAGGCGCTCCGCGGTCGAGGAAACGGCGTCCACCAGCTCAGGCGCTCCCGTGAATTCCGTCGGCCCCACGCTCCACTCCCGCGGCGGCAAATCGGCGCGCTCCTCGAGCCCGCGGCCGATGAGCAGATAGAGCCAGCGGTCGCTCTTCGCGTAAATCCAGAGGTCGAGCATCGGCGAGAGGCAGAGCTGCTCCTCGGCGGTGTACACCGAAAGCTCCACGCCGCCGCTCGCCGCGAGCGGAACTTTCAAACGCGCAACGGTATCGGTGACCTCGGAGAGATTCAAACCCTCGCCAACGTACTTGCGCCCGGTGCGCAGGCAGTCGAGCGCGAGGTCCACCACATCGGGCATCGCCTCGGTGAGATCGTGAAACAGCTCGGCCGCGCGTTCCGGATCGACGCGCACCTCGGCCACGAACACGTCGCCTTCCTTGCGCATGGCGAACACGTCGGCCGTCGCGCGGAAGCGGGCGCCGAAGGCTTCCCGCACCGACCGGGTCTTGAAGAACTTCACAGCGCCCTCGCCAGCTCCATCAGTCTCGCGTTGGTGTTCAGCGCGGGATCGTCGATCACGCGAGCGAGCAGGGCGTGCAGGACTTTCCCCATCTCCGGGCCGTTCTCGACGCCGGCCTTCTTGAGATCTTCGCCATCGACGGCGAGGTCGGCGATTTCGATGGGGTCCCTGAACGCGATCTCCACCGCGAGCGTGGAGAGCGGCCGGAGCCGCGACTCGATCGCGGCGTTTTCATGGACGGCCAGGCGCGCGCGCCAGAGGGCGGCGTTCAGCGTGAAGAACGTCTCCGTGCGCATGCGGCCGATGCGGGCGACCCAACGGCGCACGTCACCGGCGGGAGGCGAGCCCGATTCGATCGCGGCATCGATCTTCGGCCCAAGCTCGGCGCGGGCACCGGCGAGGTTCGCGATCCAGCTCGAGTCGGCGTTCGAGAAGCGCAGCGCCTTCGTGGCGGCCGCGACGCCGGATTCGCTCTCGCCGAAGAACAGCATGGCGAGGCGGTTCAGCGTCGCGCCCGTGCCCGTGCCCGCGCCCGTGCCCGCGCCCGTGCCCGCGCCCGCGTCGCCTTCCACTCGCGGCAGATAGTCGAGCGCGGCGAATCGCTCGGCCGGCGCGGCGGCGATCGACGGAACGAGTTCCTCGAGAAATCCCGCCTCGCGCCACCACTCGAGCGCGATGGACGGCCGCTCGACCTGCTCCATCGTCTTCTGGAGCTCCTGCTTCACCCGCTCGGGCGAGAGGCGGCTCATGTGCGACGCGGAGTCCTTGATCGCGGCCCACGTCGCGGGCTCGATGTGAAACTTGAATCGTGACGCGAAACGGATTCCGCGGAGGGCGCGCAGGCGATCCTCGCGCATCCGCTCGCTCGCGGTTCCCACGGCGCGGATCAGGCCGCGCTTGAGGTCGAGCTGGCCCTCGAAGGGGTCCCGGAGTTCTTCGGACTTCGGATGGTAGGCGATCGCGTTGACCGTAAAATCCCGGCGCGCGAGGTCGTCGTCGAGCGAGGCGCCGAACTCGACCACGGCATGTCTTCCATCCGTGTTGACATCCCGGCGAAACGTGGTGACTTCGTGCATCGTGTTCTGAGAATCGAACACGCCGACGGTCCCGAACTCGACGCCCACCGGCACGGTGCGCTTGAAGACGCCCATGACCTGCGCGGGCGTCGCGGCGGTGGCGAAATCCCAGTCGAGATGCGGATGACCGAGCAGCGCGTCGCGCACCGCGCCGCCCACGCACCACGTCTCGAAGCCGGCGCGCTCGAGGCGGGCAACGATCTCCTTCACGCTCTCGGGCGGATTCAGCGGTCTCATCAGAGGCCGCGCAGGCCCTCGGCCAACGACACGCGCGGTTCCCAGCCGGGCAACGGCGCGCCCTGCGTCCAATGCTCGAGCACCTCGCGAGCCCGGTACGGCCGCTCGCCCCACCGCGCCGCGAGTGCAGTTCCCCGCGCCGCCTCCCAGATCGCGAACAGCTCTTTCACCGCCACCCGCTCGTTCGAACGAACGGCGTACACCTCGTGACCCGCCACCTGGTTCGCGAGCAGTCGTTTCGCCGCCACGATGAACGCGCTCACCGCATCGTCGACATGTACGAAGTTGAGCGGCAGCTCGCCACGCACCATCGACAGCTCCCGCTTCATCTGCTCCGCCTCGAGCATCATCGGCATGAGCTTCCGGCGAATGTCTCCCGGGCCGTAGGTATCGCTCAACTCGAGCGTCACCGCGTGAATCCCGTGCGCCTCGACGAAGTACTGGAGCAGGTCGGCGAACGCCTTCTTGGTGGCGCCATAGAGGCTCACGGGCGAATACTCGGCGTTCCGGAAATGCTGCCACGCCGAGCCCGCGTTCACGATCCGCCGCGTTCCCGCGGCGCGCATCGCCTCGAGCAACTGCGTGCCGAACAGGATGTTGTCGTGAATCAGCGGCCCGACGTCGGTGGGGCGATGGTCGGCCACGAACCGCGCCGCGAGATGAAACACGACGGTCGGCCGCGAGAGCGCGACGAGCCGCGTGAGCGACTCCATCGAGCCGTCGTGATAGTGCGCGCTGCAGACCGCGCCGAGCGCGCGCACCAACGGATCGCCGGGCGGCCGCCGCACGATGCCGTGCACTTCCCATCCCTCCGCGGCAAGCCGTCGCGCCAGCCGGCCGCCGACGAAGCCCGCGGCGCCCGTGATCAGCGCGCGTTCAGCCACAGAGGACGCTGCCGCCGTTCACGTTCACGATCTCGCCCGTCACGTGGCGCGCACCGTCGAAACAGAGCGACACGATCGGGAACGCGATGTCGTCCGCGCTCGCGACGCGGCCGACGGGAATCCCCTTGGCGATGCGCTCCTTCCCTCCGTTCGCGAACGGCAGCGCGCACATCTCGGTATCGACCCAACCCGGTGCGATCGCGTTGACCGTGATTCCCATTGGCGCGAGCTCGACGGCCATCGACTTCACGAACGAGATCATCGCGCCCTTGGAGGCCGCGTAATCGGCGTGCATCGCCTCGCCGCGCTGGCCCGCGGTACTCGACACGAGAACGATGCGGCCCATGCAGCCCGACGGGCCGCCGCTGACATCGGCTCCGCCGGCAGACGGATTCTTCTCCATCGCGCGCGCCGCTTCGCGCGAGATGTAGAACATCGCATCGACGTTCTGTCGCATCGTGTTCGCCCAGCGCTCGTCGGCGAGCGTGGAGACGGGCGCTTCGTCCACCGGCCAGATCCCCGCCGAGTGCACGCAGATGTCGAGGCCGCCGAACTCGGTGACGGCGTGCGCGATCAGGCTCTTCGCGCCGGCCGGCGTGCTGATGTCCGACGCGTGATGCGTGGCCTTCACGCCGAGCAGTCGGCAGTGCGCGGCGAGATCGGCGGCGTCCGTCGTGCGCGAGTGGTAGCCGATGCACACGTCCGCGCCGACCTCCGCAAGCAGGCGGGTGACCGCGCCACCGATGCCGCGCGATCCGCCCGTGATCACGGCGCGGCGTCCCTCGAGGCTGAACGGCGATCTTGCGGCGGCCACGTCAGCTCCCCGCGACTTCGTCATCGATCATCTCGCAAATCGAATGTTGGATGTTCAACTGGATCTCCTGGGCGCGATCGGTGCGATCGGTCGGCACGATGATGCAGTGATCCACGAGCGTCGCGAGCGCGCCGCCGCCTTTCGCACTGAGCGCCAGCGTAGCGACTCCCTTTTTCTTCGCGGCGTCGGCGGCCTGGATCAGGTTCGACGAGTTGCCGCTCGTGGTGTGCATGATGAGCAGGTCGCCGGGCCGGCAGAGCGCCTCCACCTGGCGCGAGAATATCTGGTCGAACGAAAAATCGTTGCCGATCGCCGTGAGCGCCGACGTATCCGTCGTCAGCGCGATCGCGCCGATCGCGCGACGCGCCTTCCTGTAGCGGACCACGTACTCGGTGGCCATGTGCTGCGCATCGGCCGCGCTGCCGCCGTTGCCACAGAAGTACAGCGTGCCGCCGCGCTTCACGGTGGCGCGCACCATCTCGGCGGCCTTCGCGATCGAGGGGCCGAGCGTGTCGGCTGCGGCGGTCGCGGTCGCGGCCAAATCGCGCAGGTGCGCGACCAAGCGCGGGTCGTCGAAATAAGCCGGATTGTCGCTCATGCGAACTCCGCGGCGATCGCCGAGTTTGGGTTCATGCGAACTCCGCGGCGATCGCGGCAATATCCTTGGTTGCCCGCTCCGCGCGTCCGGCGACCGTGCCCGGATCGTCGGCGGCGGCTTCGAATGCCCAGGTCACACACGCGTCGGCGGCGAGCAGGTCGAGCGCGTTCGCGCGGGCCACTGCTCCGCCCTCGAGCACGCGGCGCAGCAGCACCTCCGACGCCTCGATGAACGCATCGACGCGCGAAAGCCGCTCCCACTCGGGATGCGACTCGAGCAGGTCGCGCACGCACGCCGTCAGCGCGGGGGGCGCCTCGGGCTCGCGCGTGGCGAGCCATGCGGTGTGCAAGCTCATGAAAGCACGTCGAGCT
>JADGQS010000043.1 GCA_017881585.1 Gemmatimonadaceae bacterium
GTGTTCGGTATCGCGACCCCGTTGTGATCCACGGCGACCGCGGTGAAGTTGAACGAATTGCCACTGAGCACGGTGCCGGATCGCGGCGTGATCTGCACGCCGACGGCACCCGCGCCCGGCCCTGTGTACGTGACCGGAATCGTCACCGCGGGCGGCGCCGGCGAGCCGGGCGACGACGGCGTCGCTGTCACGCCAACGGGGCCGCCCTTGAACACCGTGTCGCCCGCGGCATTGATGTATGCGAGATTGAGGCTCAGCGGCTCGCCGCTCGGCGGCGCGCTCGCCAAGAGCGTCACGTCGAGCGTCACCGTGATCGAATCGACGCCCGCGGGGAAATCGATGACCGTGTCGAGCGCGATGCTGCCGTCGGCGTGATGTAGCACGACATGCACGCGATTGAAATCCACCACACCCGCCGCTGCGCTTCCCGCAAGTTGGTACGCCGGCGGAAACTCCGCTCGCCACGAGATCCCGCGCGCGACTCGGACGTTCGCGCCCGGAGACGTGACGTCGCGGCCGCAGCTCAGCAGCGCGAGTCCAAACGCGAAGCCAAGCAGCGCCAGACGAACCAGCGGCGTGTTACCCCGGGAGGTGGCGGACAGGTGGGCTCCCAATGGTGGCGAAGTGTCCGGCTAACTTGAGACATAAGGCGGCCGGTGACAAGGGAGGGGGTCGCGTTATGATTGTGACGTGGGTCACATGGAATAGATTGAGGGCAGACGGCAGACGGCAGACGGCAGACGGCAGACCGAAGACGGAAGACCGAAACCGAAGAGGGCATACCGTGCGACTGCGCGCATTCCTCACCCTCGCCATCCCCCTAGCATGCGCCGCGCTGTTCGTCAGGCTCGGCGTCTGGCAGCTCTCGCGGCTGAAGGAAAAACGCGCCTTCAACGCGATCCTCTCGGAGCGCCTCGCTTCGCCGCCCGCGGAGGTGACCACGCTGCCGGCAGACACGGCGCTGGGCCACTACAGGCGCGTGTCGGCGGGCGGCACGCTGCTCTACGACCGTGAGGTGGTATACGCGGGCAGGTCGCACGAGGGCTCGCCCGGGGTGGATCTTCTCACGCCGATGAAGATCGCCGGACGCGACACCGTCGTGATGGTCAATCGCGGCTGGGCGTATTCGGCCGATGCAGGATCGATCGACAACTCGCGCTGGAAGGAGAAGGATTCTTCACTGGCCGCGGGATATGCGGAGACCTTCGCCGGAACGGAGCGCGGCACCGCGGCACCCGCGCTGCGGCGCGTGCACGCGCTCGACCGCGCGGCGATCCAGGTGCTGGTGGGACTCCCGGTCGCGCCGTACATGATCGTGCAAACCTCGGACAGCACCGCGCACGCGGATTCCATCCCCGTGCGCCTCACCATTCCGGTGCCCGACGAGGGTCCGCACCAGAGCTACGCGATCCAGTGGTTCAGCTTCGCCCTCGTGGCCGTCGTCGGGGGCGTGGCGCTCTCGCGCCGTTCACGCTAGGTATCAGACATGGCCGACCAAATCCAGAATGCCCACGCCTCCGAGGCGGAAGCGCGTGACGTTGCCGAGCAGGCGCGTGAGACCGAGTGGACGCACCCGAGCTTCGTGCGCGAACTCTTCCTCGGACGGTTCCGCGCGGAGCTGATCCATCCGCACCCGCTCGAAGATCCGGCGGAGGCGGAACGGGCGAAGCCGTTCATGGACACGCTGCGCGCGTTCCTCGACACGTACGACGCCGACGAGGTGGACCGCACCGGCACCATCAAGGAATCCGACGTGCAGGCGCTGCGCGAGATGGGCGCGATGGGCATCAAGATTCCCAAGGAATACGGCGGGCTCGGCCTCTCGCAGATGACTTACGTGAAGGCCATGGAGCTGGTGACGTCGAAGTGCGGATCGCTCGTCGCGCTGATCTCGGCGTCGCAGTCGATCGGCGTGCCGCAGCCGCTCGCGCTCTTCGGGACCGAGGAGCAGAAGCGGAAGTATTTCCCGCGCATCGCGAAGGGCGCGATCACGGCGTTCGCGCTGACCGAGGTGAACGCGGGATCCGATCCGGCGAACATGACGACGTCCGCGACGCTCTCCGAGGACGGCAGGCACTGGATCATCAACGGCGAGAAGCTCTGGTGCACGAACGGCACGCGCGCCGAACTGTTCGTGGTGATGGCGCGCACGCCGGACAAGATCGTGAACGGCAAGCCGCGCAGGCAGATCACGGCGTTCATCGTCGAGGCCGACACGCCGGGCTTCGCGGTGAAGATGCGCCTGCATTTCATGGGACTGAAGGCGATCGAGAACGGCTGGCTGTCGTTCACGAACGTGAAGGTTCCCGTGGAGAACGTGCTCTGGGGCGAGGGGAAGGGACTCAAGCTCGCGCTCATCACGCTGAACACGGGGAGGCTCACGATTCCCGCGAGCGTCCTCGGCGGGGCGAAGGCGCTGATCAAGGCGATTCGCGCATGGGCGATGGAGCGGGTGCAGTGGGGCCAGCCGATCGGGAAGCACGAGGCGGTCGCGCAGAAGATCGCGCGCATGGTGTCGAATACGTTCGCGATGGAGGCTGTTGCGCTGCTGTCCACTGCACTCTATGAGAAGGGCGGCTACGACATCCGCCTCGAGGCCGCGATCGCGAAGTTGTGGAACACGGAGGCCGCCTGGCGTGGCGTGGACGACGCGCTGCAGATCCGCGGCGGCCGCGGTTACGAGACCGCGGATTCGCTGCGCGCGCGCGGCGAGAAGGCGATCCCGGTGGAGCGCATGATGCGCGACTCGCGCATCAACCTGATCTTCGAGGGCTCGAGCGAGATCATGCGGCTGTTCATCGCGCGCGAGGCGGTGGACGTGCACTTCTCGCTCGCGTTCCCGATCGTCGCGCCCGAGTCGTCGTTCTCGACGCGCATCAAGGCGGCGGTGAAGGCGGCGCCGTTCTACCTCACGTGGTATCCGGCGAGATGGATCCCGAGCTTCAAGTCGTACGGCGATTTCGGGAAGCTCGCGGGACACATGCGCTTCGCCGATCGCACCACGCGCAGGCTCGGGCGCTCGCTGTTCCACGCGATGGTACGCTTCGGCCCGAAGCTCGAGCGCAAGCAGATGGTGCTCTTCCGCGCGGTGGACATCGGCGCGGAGTTGTTTGCGATGGCTGCGAGCTGTGCCCGCGCGCAGATGCTGGAGACGAAACTCAACCAGCCCGAAGCGATCCAGCTGGCCGATGCCTTCTGCGTCGAGGCGAGAGGGCGAATCGCCGTGCTCTTTTCGTCACTGTACGGCCCGCACGACGAGCAGCTGTACAAGCTCGCGATGAGCGTGCTGAAGGGCGAGCACGCCTGGCTGGAGCAGGGGATCGTGGATGAGGCGTACTATCACGATGATGCCGAGCCGAGAACCGACGATGGAAGATCGAAGATGGAAGATCGAAAACTCGTCTCGGTCTAGGCCACTCGCTGGCGACGGAACTGAAGCACCACGACGGCGGCGACGATCATCGCACCGCCGGTCAGGATGTTCATCGTGATGGCCTGCCGCAGCACGAGCGCGCCGAGGATCGCCGTGAGGAACGGCTCGACCGTGGAAACGATCGCGGTGCGAACCGGCCCGAGCCGCATCAGCCCCATCAGGAAGAACACCGACGGGAGCACCGTGCTGAAGAGCGCCAGTGCGACGATGGCCATCCACGCCGTCGACGAAATGTTCGCCGTCAGCGTTTGATCCTTCACGGCGAGCAGCAGGAAACAAAAGGCCGACCCGATCTTTCCGTACGCGCTGGTGACCGACACCGGGTGCGACTTCTGCATCCATTGCATCAGCGGGATGTACATGCCGTAGACCACCGCGGCTCCGAGCGCGAGCGCGATCCCCGTCCACGGCAGCGCGGCCGCGCTCCCGCCGCCGGCGAGCGGCGCGCCCACGATCACGACGATCCCGCCGAAGCTCAGGACGAGCGCCGCGAGCCGGCGCACGGTCACCGGTTCCGCGCCGCGGATCGTCTGCACGAGCGTCACCCAGGCCGGATATGTGTAGAAGAGGAAGGCGAGCGTCGCGACGCCGATGTACTTCAGGCTCGAGAGCGCCATTCCCACGAGCAGCGCCTGTCCGCCACCGCCGAGCGTGATGAAGCGCATAGCCTCGCGCCACGGCATGCGCGGATAGTGCCGCGTGGCGACGAACGACACCATCACCACCGCGCCGATCACGTAGCGCCACATCAGCACCACGGGGAGCGGTACGCCTTGGCCCGTCGCGATGCTCGTGAGCGTGCTGACCGCGGCGAACCCGAGCGCCGCGAGCAGGGTAAACATCGTGCCGGCGCCCGTTTCGGCCGGCGAGGCCGTGATTCGTGCCTTCGCGTCGCTCATGGGGAAGCAGTGTAACCCATGCTAAAGTCCTGGACCATCCGATACGAAACTTTGGCAATCGGGACGCGTACTGAATGCAACCTTTCGGAACTCCGGGTGTTCTAACTCATTGAACGAAAGGACGGGCGACGGGCAGTTGGTATTGGGGTGATGGCCGGTGCTGGTGGGGGGCCGGCCTCCCTCATGCCAACTGTCCGTCGCCATTCCTTATTAAAGCAGGGGCGAGGGGCGAGACCAGATGGGAGTGGCGAGTTTGAGGGGGGAGCGGGGAGAACCTAGAGGCGAGGGGCGAGTTTGAGTGGCGAGACCTGCGCGAGGGGTAGCAATCGCCTCGGAAGGCGATGACCTTACTCGTCATGCCCTCTATCGCATTTCTCGGCCTCGGCGCCATTGGCGCTCCGATGGCGAAGCATCTGACGCCGCCCGGATTCACACTTTCAGTTTGGAACCGCACGGCCTCCAAGGCCGCCGCCTTCGCGGCGGCCAACAATGTGCGCCACGCAAAGACTCCTGCCGACGCCGCGCGCGGCGCGGAGATCGTGATCACCTGTCTCCCCACCTCGCGCGAAGTCGCCGCCCTGCTGGACGGTGCCGACGGCCTCCTCGCGACCATGGCGAAGGGTTCGCTCCTCATCGACTGCACCTCCGGCGACCCTGCCACATCACGCCAGACCGCCGCGCGCCTGGCTGAAAAAGGAATCGGCTTTCTCGACGCGCCCGTGAGCGGCGGAGTCTCCGGCGCCGAGGCGGGGAAACTCACGGTCATGGTCGGCGGCGACGCCGCGCTACTCGAGCGCGCGCAGCCCGCCCTGCAGGCATTCGGCGAGAAGATCGTGCACTGCGGGCCGGTGGGCGCGGGTCACGCGATCAAGGCGATCAATCAGGCCATGCTGGCGGTTCATATCTGGAGCCTCGGCGAAGGCATGCTCGCGCTCTCGAAGGCCGGCGTGAAACCGGAAGTCGCGCTCGACGTGATCAACGCGTCGAGCGGACGGTCGAACACATCGATGAACCTCTTTCCGCAGCGCGTCATCGGCCGCGCGTTTCCGCGCACCTTCAAGCTCGCGCTGATCGACAAGGACGTGCGCATCGGCGCGCAGTTCCTGCGCGAGCAGAACGTTCCGTCGCCGATGATCCAGCTCGCGGCGGAACTCTTCGCCGCCGCGCACGCCGAGCTCGGCGACGACGCGGACCACGTCGAAGCGGTGAAAGTCATCGAGCGCACCGGCGGGGCGGAGATCAGGTGAGCACGGGTGCCGTCAGCCGCGGCGTGCACGGCGCGCGCGTGGCGCCGCTCGAACAGATTCGCGCACGCTTTCCCGCCCTCGAGCGCGTGCACGAGGACCTGCCCGTCGCCTACTTCGACGGGCCCGGCGGCACGCAGGTGCCGAAGTCGGTCGTCGACGCGGTGCGCGACTACCTGCTGCACCACAACGCAAACACCGACTGGGCCTATGCAACGAGCATTGAAACGGACGCGCTGATCGCCTCCGCGCGATCGGCGCTCGCCGATTTCCTGAACGCCGACGCATCGGAGATCGCGTTCGGCAACAACATGACGACGCTCACCTTTCACCTCGCGCGCTCGCTCGGCGCGGCGTGGGGCCCGGGCGACGAGATCGTCATCACCGACCTCGACCACCACGCGAACGTCGCACCGTGGCGCCGCCTCGAGCGCGAGCGCGGCGTCACCGTGCGCAGCGTCGGCGTGGACCTCGAGCGCGGCCAGCTCGACTGGGACGACCTCAAGAGCGCGATCGGCGCCCGGACGAAACTGCTCGCGATCGGCGCGGCGTCGAACGCACTCGGCACGATCAACGACGTCACGCACGCGGGCCGCCTCGCGCACGACGTCGGCGCGACCGTGTTCGTCGATGCCGTGCACTACGCGCCGCACGCCCTCGTGGACGTGCGCGCCTTCGACTGCGATTTCCTGGCGTGCAGCCCGTACAAGTTCTACGGGCCGCACACCGGCGTGCTCTTCGGCAAGAAGGAGCGCATCGAGGCCCTCGACGTGCCGCGCCTCGATCCCGCGCACAACAACTCGCCGGACCGCCTCGAGACCGGCACGCTGAATCACGAAGGGATGGCCGGCGCGGCCGCGGCGGTCGATTTCTTCGCGTCGCTCTCGAGCGGCGCCACGCGCCGCAAGCGGCTCGAGACCGCGTTCACCGGACTGCACGCGCGCTCGCAGGAACTGGTCGAGCGTCTCTGGGGCGGGCTCTCCGCCCTCAAGGGCGTGACGATGTACGGCCCGACGCCCGATCAGCCCCGTACGCCGACGGTCTCGTTCACGATGCGCGGCCGCAACTCCAGGGAGATCGCCGAGCATCTCGCGAAGCGCGCGCTGTTCGTTTCACACGGAGATTTCTACGCGGCGACGATCGTCGAACTGCTCGGCCACGCGGCGGACGGACTGCTGCGCGTGGGGTGCGCGTGCTATACGTCGGCGGAGGAAGTCGAGCGGCTCATCGCCGCGGTGGCGGAGCTGCAGACGAGGTAAAACAACTGCCTTGCCACGGATCTACGCGGAGTAGCTGCTGACGGGATTGTAAAACCGGATCAAGCTTTTTGGGGGAACTGCAATAACGGCGCGCCGTAGTTGCAGTTCCCCCAAGTTTTTGCAGTTGTCGTTTCCGATCCAATCCGCGAGGTCCGTGACAAAGGCAGAAACGGTGCTAGCGGCCCTTCTTTCCCGAAGCCGCTGGCGACTGCGGCGCCGTGAACGGCTTCTTGTGCGAGATCCGCGTCTTCTCGAGCGCGCTCAGGAACGGCTCGTACTTCGACCCCGGATTCCAGAGCACCCAGCCGTCGTACCCCGCATCGTACACCGCGCGCTTCTGCTCGCGCAGTTGATCGGGCCCATAGGGCGGCTTGCCGAGCGTGAAGGCCTGCAGCCACGGCCGCACGCGTTCGCCGGACAGTCCGAGCTTCGCGTTGCGCTCGTGCGCGCGCAGGACCGCGGCGCGCACGATCGCGTAGGGCTCGGCGTTCGGATGCGCGACGTTGAGCGAGCCCGGCGGATAGTGCGACGGATACGTCATCGGCAGGAGTACGTCGACCACGGGAGCGAGATGCTCCCACTGCTGTCCCACTTCGAGCGCGTTCGGCACGCTCGTGACGAGGCCGAAGATGTCGGCGGTCGTGCGCACGCCGAGCTTCGAGAGGCGCGCGCGCGCCATCGCGAGGAAATTGGCGAGCGCCTGTTCCTTGTTCTGGCCGTTCTGGTCGGGAAAGACCTGCGGCGGCAGCGACTTGTACGGCTCGGGAAAGCGGATGTAGTCGAACTGCACCTCGCCGAATCCGAGCTTCACCGCGTCCTCGGCGACGTGGATGTTGTAGTCCCAGAGTTCGTGATGATACGGGTTCACCCAGAGCGTGCCCTTCTTGTCGCGCCAGGGCGAGCCGTCGGCCCTCCGGATGGTCCATTCGGGGTGGACTCGCGCGGTGACCGAATCCTTGAAGACGACGATTCGCGCGACGGCGAGAATCCTGTGTGCACGCAGCGTGTCGAGGAGTTCCTTGAGTTTGGGGATCGTCCCGGCCTTCCCCGCGTTGCGCTGCAGCGACGGATCGGTGGGCGCGTAATTCAGCCCGAACTCGTCCTTGATGTCGATGATGAGCGCGTTGATTTCCGTTTGATCGGCGATCTGGATGAGCTGATGGATCCGCTTCGTGCTTTGCGCCGCGAACCGGTTCACGTACAGGCCGCGCACGATTTGCGTGTCGGGCGGCGACGCCTTCGCGGGAGGCGCAGCAGTCTGAGCTTGAGCCGTTGCGGCTGAAAGACCCTGCGCGAACGCCGTCGAGCCCAGGAACAGGGCGAGGAGAGTGTATTTCACGGGTGTATATTAGTCGAATCGTGAGGAATCCTTGCATGTTCCCGGCTTTGATCGCGGCGGTGTTCGCCGCGGCGTGCGGCAGAGGCAGCGGCAGCGGCAACACGCCGGCCGCGGTGCCGCACGTCGATCTCATCGTGGCCACGGCCGACTCCTCGTACTGGGTCACGAGCGGAGCGCGGGGGCTGCGCGTGCGCGGCGTGCCGATGCTGCTGGCGCGGGTGGACGGCCGCTTTCGCGAGATCTACGTGGCCGACGACGACCGGTCGTATTACAACGCCGTCCTCGTGGGCCAGCGGCTCTGGTCGCGCGATCTCGTCCGCGGTGACTCCGTCGAACTGTTCGCCGACACGCTCGTCCCGCGCTTCGCAAAGTCGTACGCGAACGCGCATCCCGACGACGCGCCGCTCGCGAAGGACGAAGAAGCCGCCGAGCATCCGCGCACCACCGTCACGGCCGAACTCGAAGTGCTCGGCGTGCACGGTCCGTACGTGTCGTACGAGTACCGCACCGACATGGACGTGACCGGCGAGCGCACCAACGCCGACCGCCACACTGCGCGCCGCGGCGTGCTCGATGTGCGCACCGGAAAGGCGATGACCGTCGCGGCGCTGTTCGGACACGAGGCGAGCGTACGCGTGGAAGGCGATGCGAACGCGGAGTGGCGGCTGGCGCGCGACTCGCTGCTCGCGCTTCGCGACCGCCGGAGCCGGCGCGCGCAGCAGGCGATCGCCTCGTTCGCGTTCGATCCCGGCAGCTTCACGATCGAGTCCCGCGATGGAACGCCACGCGTGAGGTTCGCGGTGCCCGGTGAGGTGTCGCGGGGATCGCTGAATGCGCTCGAACTCGATCCGCGCGAGGTGCCGGCCATGCCCTGGTGGAGCGGCCTGCGCGACGAGCTGCCCACCGGACCCGACTCGCTGCTCGATTGGGAGCACGGCGGGCTCGAGCTGCAGGCGTCGCTCTCGAACGACGGCGACATCGCGCGGTTGACGCTTCGCGATTCGAGCCGCACGGACTGGCGGGTCGCCGCCGTGACCGCCCCGGTGTGGCGCGTGATCTGGCTCGACGCCAGTGTGAAGGCCGACGAGCGCAAGGCGCTCAACCGCGCGTTCAACGACGCCTCGATGTACTCGGATGATTCACGAATCGTGATGGCGCCGCGGCGTGCGAAGCCGCGCGCCGGATTCGCGCTCGCCTCTTTCCATCGGCCCTGATGCCAAAGCCTCCGGAACGACGTCCATCCCGCACGGTGAGCGAGTCGGCGCACGAGACCTCCGCGCTCATGATGCCGCTCGACGAGAACGCGCGCGGTCATGTGTTCGGCGGCGTGGTGCTCGCGATGATGGACAAGGCCGCGGCGGTGTGCGCGATCCGCCACGCGCGGACGAGCTGCGTCACGGTCTCGGTGGACCGCGTCGATTTCCGCGAACCGATCCTGGTGGGCGACCTCGTGCACATGAAGGCGAGCGTCAACTTCGTGGGCCGCACGTCGATGGAGATCGGGATCCGCATCGAGGCGGAGAACATGCTGCTCGGCACGCGGCGCCACACGAACTCGTGCTACGTCACCTACGTGGCGCTCGATCGCGACGGCAAGCCGACCGAGGTTCCGGCGCTCGTGCTCGAGACCGACGCCGACAAGCGGCGCAGCGACGCGGGGAGGGAGCGTCGCCGCCGGCGCGTGGAAGAGCGCGCCGACGAGCGGGCAAAACTCGATGAAGTCTCCGGGAAGAAAGCGAAGTGAGCGCGGAGAGCGCGGGGAGCGCAGCGCTCGCGCACGGGCCGTACTCCGAGGAGCTCGCGAACCGCGCGCTCCCGCTCGTGCGCCGCATCGTCGACGACGTCGTGAAACGCTATCGCGAGTGGCAGGACGCGGTGAGCCGCTTCGAGTACGCGACTGCCAAGTCCACGGCCGATGCTCCCGATCCCGAGGCGGACGGGCTCCAGGCCGAGGCGGAACGGATGGCCGCTGAAATCGATGCCTGTGTGAACGAACTCGCCGAGCTCGGCGTCGAATGCCGGGCGTTCGACATCGGCCTCGTGATCTTTCCGGGAGAGCGCGACGGCCGGCCGTCGCGTTTCGTGTGGCGGCGCGGCGACGTCGCGGTCAGCGAATGGCGCGACTACGACGCGGGCTCGGCGTCGGCGAACGGCACGTCGAGCTCCATGCCGTCGCGCGCGCAGCCGGTGGCGGGGAACACCTCCCTCGCTTCCCGCTCGAGATCCGACGGATCGCGCGAGTAGCGCGCGGAGAAGTGCGTGAGCACGAGCTTGCGTGCTCCCGCGCGCGCGGCGATGGTCGCCGCTTCGCGCGAGGTCGAGTGTCCCGTTTCCACGGCGCGCGCGGCTTCTTCGTCGCCGAAGGTCGCCTCGTGAACGAGCAGGTCGGCGCCCGCCGCCGCGGCGACGGTTGATTCGCACGGCCGGGTGTCGCCGGTGACGACGACGCGGCGTCCGCTGCGCGTGGGGCCGACGAGCGTCGCGGGATCGATCGTGCGGCCGTCCGGCAGGGTGACGGTTTCGCTCTTGGCAAGTTGGCCCCAGAGCGGGCCCTCGGGGATCCGCATTTCTCGCGCGAGTTCGGGATCGAACCGTCCGCGGCGTTCGTCCTCGATGAGCGCGTATCCCACCGCGGACTGCGCGCGATGCTCCACGGGGAAGGGAAGGATCGAGTAACCCTTCCGCGCGATCGGCGTGCCGGGAGTGATCTCGGTGACTTCGAGCGGGAAGGAGAGGCGCTCGACGCCGAGTCCCTCGGCACGCTTGAGGAACGCATGGAGTCCGGGCGGCCCCCACACGCGGAGAGGTTCCGCGCGGGCCTGTAGGGTCAGGGTTCGGAGAAGGCCAAGGGTGCCGAGGACGTGATCAGTGTGGTAGTGCGTGAAGAAGAGATCGCCGAGGGCAAAGGAGATGCCGTAGCGCATCATCTGGCGCTGAGTCCCTTCGCCGCAGTCGATGAGCAGCGTTTCGCCCTCGCGGATCAGCGCCAGGGACGCGACGCCGCGCTCGATGGTGGGGCGGGAGGCGGAAGTGCCGAGGAATCTCAGAGAGAGGCTCACTCGGAGAATCTAACTGCAATAGCGGGTAATCGGTCGTTGGTCATTGGTCGTTGGTAATTGGCAGTGGCGAATTACCAACGACCAATGACCAATGACCAACGACCGATTACCCGCTCTTGTAGTTGTCGCTGAGCACAGCCTTGTGCTTTGAGTCATCGATGTTTCCCCCGCTCACCACAACCACCAGGGGAAACTCGAGGTGAGGCACCCGCCCGGCGAGCAGCGCTGCAACTCCCACCGCCCCCGCTCCTTCAACCTTGAACCCTTCCTCGATCCACAAATACGCGATGGCACTGGCGACATCCTCTTCGCTCGCCGCGACGATGTCGTCGAGTGCCGCCTGTCCCTGCGCGAGCATCCCGGCGTCCGCCTGGCCCGAGAGCCCGTCCGCGAGCGTCGGCAGATCCGGGATGTCGGTGGGCCGGCCCTTCGCCATCGCGATCGTCATCGCGTTCGTGCGTTCGCTCTGCGCGCCGACGATGCGTACGCCCGGCGCCTCCGCACGCAACAGTCCCGCGATGCCGCTGGCGAGTCCGACTCCGCCGATGGGCACGATGATCGTTCGCAGCGCGGGAAGCTCCTCGAGGATTTCCAGCGCCACGGTCCCCTGTCCGGCCATCACCTCCCGCCCGGCGTACGCGCTCACGAACGTCGCGCCGGTGCGCTCCGCGTATTCCCGCGCGAGCACTTCGGCGTCGTCGTATTTCGCGGCGGTCGCGTCCACCGTCGCGCCGAACTCCGCTATTCGGTCACGCTTCACAGCGGGTGCGGTGCGCGGAACGAAGACCGTCAGCGTCACCCCGAGTTCCTTCGCGGCTGCCGCGATGCCGAGCCCGTGATTTCCTGCGCTCGCGGTCACCACGCCGCGCGCGCGCTGTTCGTCGGTGAGTGTCGCGAGCGCATTGGTGGCGCCGCGGATCTTGAACGACCCGGTGTTCTGTTCGGACTCGAGCTTGAGCCAGGTGGGGCCGCCGAGGAATGCCGTGAGGGTCTCGGATTTATAGAATGGCGTTTGGCGGATGGCCGGTGCGATGCGGAGCGCGGCGTCCCGGATGTCCTGTGGTGACGGGAGGATCGACGCTGCGGGGTTGACTTCTGGCGTGCTCATGCCTATAATATGGGGAGTGAAGTCGGCCCCGCCCGAAGCTTTACGGCGGGGTTTGTAGTATCGGGACCTGAGTGCGAGCCCGGTTCCGGCAAGTGCAGCGAAGCGCGCCCGAGTGATGTTTGGGGCTGTAGCTCAGCTGGGAGAGCGCTGTCCTCGCACGACAGAGGTCAGGGGTTCGATCCCCCTCAGCTCCACTTGTTTCTTCCGTGACTTTTTCGAGATTTTGGTTGTCCTTGTAGTGAATGCCCGCCGCCGTTCGGTAGGACGTAGAGTTCCAATGACGGTGCGCGTGGCAACTACAGGACAACTTTCAATGATGGCCGCAACCTCTCGGGGATTGCGGCCTTTTTGTTTGCATGGATGGAAGATGGAAGATGGAGAATGACTAAGCATGCTCGGCCGTCGAGCCTCGATCTTCGATCTTCCATCTTCGATCTTCCATCGTTGTTAATCGCACTAGAATCCGTTTCGCTCGCGAAGCCCCGTCACGTGCGCCACGTGATGCGGCCCGTGCCATGAGTAGATCTCGAGCAGCCCATCGAGCGTGAGCGCGCCGTGCTCCGGGTGGAACATCGTTCGATTGAGCTGGGCCGCGTTCAGCGTCTTCAGCAGGTGCACCCAGCGCGCGTGCATCGCCTCGAGGATCGCGAGCGAGCCTTCGATCGGCATCGTCTTCGCGTCGGGAAGCTCCGCCCATTTCGCCTCGTCGTACGGTTTCACGGGCGGATTTTCTTCCGTCAGCGTGAGGCGTGTGCGCACGTACGCGTTCATGTGCGAGTCGGCAACGTGATGCACGAGCTGGCGCACGGTCCATCCGCCCGGACGGTAGGGCGTGTCGAGCTGCGCATCCGTGAGACCGGTCACGGCGCGGCGAAGATTCGCGGGCGTCTCCGCGATCGTCTTGAGCGCGGCCGCACGCGATGCATCGGTGAACGAAGTGCGCGGAACGCGCTTGCCGATCGGGTACCGCAGGTCGGGTGCTTCGGACGTGGAAGTCATGCGACACAATCTGCACAAATATCCGCGCAAATGAGCGGGTATCAGGGTTGCTGGGGGGTGCGGTGCCGACTAGAATTCCTTTCCCGCGCCGATACTTCTCACGGATGCGGGATGCGGGAGAGGAATGCGGGATGAGGGAACTACAACATTGCCCCTTGGTGTAACTGGCAACACGCCTGCCTCTGGAGCAGGAGAGTCCTGGTTCGATCCCAGGAGGGGCAACTGAGCAGGACGATGGCTTGCGAGGCAAAAGGCGCCGATTTCTCGGTGCCTTTTGTCGTTCAATCCGGGTGCGAAATGGACATCGACCGCATTGCGTGCGTGCTGCACGACGGCATCTTACACTGTGTGGAACGACCGACCAGCGGCACCAAGCGCGTCAGCACCGCGATCGCCGAGCGTCTGCCGCCGGATCATCTGGCGTGGCTGAAGGAGTTCTCGGTGGTCATGCACCGGCGGTATGCCTATCCGTCGGGGCATCCGTCGCGAGTTGCCGCGGAGAGAGTGGCGTTTGCCGCGCTCGATCACGCGCTCGAACGGTACCCTGAGATCGCGATTGCCGTATCACGGAACCAACTCGCCATCGGTGGCGGGTTCAGCGACCCGAAGAATCCGGCCATTTGCGAACTCGCCGAGCGGTTTCACCGCCAGGGGATCGGTGCGATCACCGTGCGCACCGGAATGTCGCCCGAGGAGTTCGATGCGCTCCTATCGCGCATTGTCGAAGCGAAGTCCACGGACGGTGGTGAGTCCGGCGATGCCGACCGGACACTGGGTCCCCACGTCGCCGTCGAAATGCTCAGGTACGAAGGGCTCGCGCTCTCCGATGAAGTGGACGACGAGGATGGAAGCGCGTCGGATGTCACCAGTGACCGGCTCTGGCGCGAGCTTGCGCAGGTGGCGCTGACGGGATGGGACGGAGAAGACGGCCGGGGAAGCGGCGGCGGCGGGACGGCCGCGGTCGCCAGGGAATCGAATCCGGGCGCGAGCGATGCCGGGGCGCCGGCGCCGGCGGACGGTGCACCGGATACCGCGCCGCCCGAGTCTCGGCACCGCGGATCCGCGGCGATGCTCCCGGGCGTGGAGCAGGAGGGAATCGAGACTGTGGACCGGCTGGCCAGAGTCATCAACGCGCGGGCGGGCGACAAGCAGGTCGCCGCCGAGGTGCTCAAATCGATCATTCGCGTTGGCCGGCATTCGCGGCGGCGGGGCCGCGCCGGAAGCGGTGCCGTCGCGGCGCGTCTTCGCGACGTGATGAAGAAGCTGGATCCGGGTACGCTCAGATCTCTGATCGGCTCCGAGCCGAACCCCGAACGGAAGCGCCTTCTGTTCCTCCAGGGTGTGGACGCGCTTCCCGTGTCCGTGGTGCTCGACTGGATCGAGGCCGCGGCGGCGAATTCGGGGCGTTCCATCTCGCCGTACCTGCTACGGCTGATGAAGAAACTCTCCGCTCAGGCCAGGCGCCGCCGTGACGGCGGACCGGACGAGGGCGGAGAATCGCTGAGGCAGGCCGCGAGACAGCTGATCGAAGGATGGACGCTCGAAACTCGGGAGACCGAAGCTCACTCGGGGCTGCTCGAGCAGATCTCCAATTACGAAAAGGCCGAGCAGGCATTGGACGTCGAAGCATCCGCGGGAGCCGACCGAATCGTCCAGATGGCGCTCGAAACCGACGTCTTCGGCCCCGCCGTCACCGCCGCGGTGGATCACCTCATCGACCACCGGCGCCTCACCACGGTGTTCGGATTTCTCGACGAGCTGCCCGACTCGACGACCGCCGTGCCGTCCATTCTCGACTATCTCGAGGCGCCCGAGACATTGCGGCGGGTGTTGCTCGCCGAGCCGCTCGACGCGGATGCCGCGCGAAAGCTCATGGCGCGCTGCGGTCCCGCTAGCCTCGACCCGCTGCTTGACGTGCTCGTCCTCTCGGAATCGCAGGCGACACGCCAGATGATCCTCGATCGCCTGCGCGAATTTGGTGAGGCCGCCCGCGAGCCGATCATGGCGCGGCTCGAAGGCTCGCCTTGGTATGTGTTGCGCAACCTGCTGACGCTCCTCGTCGCGATGCCGGCGACTCCACCGGACCTGCAGGTGGACGCCTACGCGCACCATGAAGAGCCGACCGTCCGCGTCGAAGCGCTCAAACTCCTTGCACGGATTCCGTCGCGACGCGAGGACGCCATCCACGACGCCCTGGCCGACCCCGATATGCGGGTCGTGCGGGCCGCGATAGATGCGGCCCACGCCGGACTGCCGCGCCGCTCCGCGCTGCGCGTCCTGCAAATCGTGCAGAAGGCCGAAGCGGGATCGGAACTGCGCCTGCGGGGCATTGCCCTCCTCGACAACGTTCCGCTCGCGGCCGCGCGCGACTGGCTCTTGCCGATCGTAAGTCGCATGCGCGGCATGTTCTTCTGGCGCCGCCGGGTGCTGCAGCCGCGGTCGCCGGAGATGCTTGCGGCGCTTCGCGTGCTCGCCTCCGAGTGGAGGAAAGACCCGAAGGCGTTCACGGTGTTCCGGCTCGCCGCGCAGTCCGGGGACGAGCAGGTGCGCGAAGCCGCCGGCATGGCGGCGAAATCATGAACCCGGCGGCGGCGTTCCTCATCTCGCTGGGGCAGTGCCTCTCGACCATGTCGCTGTACGCGAGCGGACATCCCGCGCGCGAACGGGTGATCGATGCATCGTTCGCGCGTCTCCTCGAGGTCCTCAACGACATCCAGTTAGCCGAGTTTTCGATTCTTCAGGGCGGCGTCGTTTATCAGGGGCGCGTGCTCGAGGAATTGCGAACGTGGGACTGGACCACCCGGCTCGCCGGCGCGGGCATCGAGCGCATCGAGATCGACGCCGACGTCACGCGCGAAGGATGGGACGTGGCACTCGACGCGATGTTTCAGCAGCTCAACGGGAAGTCGCCGGAGTCGAACGACGTGCGGCAGCAGCTCACGGCCTCCGCCGTGCGTTTCGGTTCGCTCCGCGTGATGGGTGGCAACGGCGAGGTTCGGCCCGGCAACGCGCCCGTGATTACCGGCGAGGCCGATGCCGACGCCGAAGAGGCCGCGTCCAGCCTCGCGCTATCGCTGTCCGACGAAATCGCCACGGTGAACTGGATTCACGAGGAGGTGCTCACCGGCGGGAATATCCCCATGGCGGAGGTCGAGGCGATCATCGGCTCGCTGGCCGTCGCCATGCGCGCCAACGAAAAACTGCTGCTGCCGCTCGTGATGATGAAGGAGTTCGACGAGTACACCACGACACACGCGTGCAACGTGTCGGTGCTCTCGATGGGGCTCGCCGACGCGCTGGGATGCTCGCGTGCCGAGACGCGTGCGTTTGGCGTGGCAGGGCTTCTGCACGACATCGGCAAGGTGAAAGTGCCCAAGGAAATCCTCAACAAGCCCGGCCGCCTCACCGACGACGAGAGGGAGGTGATGGCGTCGCACCCGGCGGAGGGCGCGCGCATCCTGCTCCAGCGCGAAAAGGGGATGCAGATGGCGGCGGTGGTGGCGTTCGAGCACCACATTTGCATTGACGGCAAAGGATATCCCCGCATGCATTTCGAACGCGGCTGCCACCTGGCAAGCCGGCTCGTCCACGTGTGTGACATTTACGACGCGCTCTCCACCAACCGGCCCTACCGCAAGCCGTGGACGACCGAGCAGGTGCTCAACTACATCGAGGAGCGCGCGGGCACCGAGGTCGATCCGGAAATCTCGCGCACCTTCGCCACGATGGTGCGGTCGTCGACCATCGGACACGTCGCCATGCCGCCGCGCGAAGATGTGTCGAGCCCGGAAGTGCACACCGGCGCAGTGGCTGGCGCAGGCGCGCCGCCGGCCGTGCCTCCACTCGCCATCTAGAGGTCGTTATCGAACTCGAGCCCGGACTGATCAGGGGAGTCCGGAACGCGGCGCCTCAACCTTCCCGGCGTGCTCGACGTTCAAGGAAGGAAGCTGGACGCGTGCCCGAACGAAACTTCACCGACGACGATGGAGGATTCCATGCGCAACCGTCTACCCCGCCGCTCCGCGCAACGACCCGCGCGGCTGCTCTCCCTCCTCGTACCGTTGTTCCTCGCACTCCTGAGTGTGGCGCCGCTCGTGGCACAGGGCGGGCGCGGCGGCCGCGGGGGATTGCCGCCGGACGACTCGCGGGTACGTGCGTCATACGAGAAACGCGAAGTGCGCATCCCGATGCGCGACGGCGTGACGCTGTTCACATCGATCTACATCCCGCGCGACACGTCGCGAAGCTACCCGATCATGCTGTCGCGCACGCCGTACGGCGTCGCGCCATACGGCGAGGCGTACAAGACGTCGCTCGGTCCGAGCCCGACGTTCGAGCGCGACAGGTTCATCTTCGTGTACCAGGACGTGCGCGGACGGTACATGTCGGAAGGGAAGTTCGAGGACGTGCGACCGGTGAAATGGCAGTACAGCGGCAAGACCGACGTGGACGACGCCACCGACACGTACGACGCGATCGACTGGCTGGTGAAGAACGTGCCGCACAACAACGGACGGGCCGGGATGTGGGGCATCTCCTATCCGGGCGGGTACGCCGAGGTCGGGCTCGTCAACTCGCATCCGGCGCTCAAGGCCGTTTCGCCGCAGGCGCCGGTGTCGGACTGGGGGCACGGGGACGACTGGCACGACAACGGAGCGTTCCGTCTTCCGCACGCCTTCGGCTTCATTGCCGGATTCGACTGGCCGCACGGGGGGCCGATCACCACGTATCCGCCGCGGATGCAGATGCCGACGCAGGACGGCTACGCGTTCTATCTCGAGGCGGGCTCGGTCGGCAACCTCGACGCGAAGTACTTCAACGGCTCGCATCCGTACTGGAACGAACTGCTCAAGCATCCGAACTACGATCAGTTCTGGAAGGACCGCAACCTGCTGCTCCACATGAAGGACGTGAAGCCGGCGGTGATGACCACGGGCGGATGGTTCGACAACCAGAACCTCTTCGGCGCG
Source organism: Gemmatimonadaceae bacterium (assembly GCA_017881585.1). Classification (GTDB taxonomy): domain Bacteria; phylum Gemmatimonadota; class Gemmatimonadetes; order Gemmatimonadales; family Gemmatimonadaceae; genus Fen-1231. Next base: position 18,311 of record JADGQS010000043.1, read on the forward strand.
CTCCAGCTGTTCAAGCACATCGAGGCGCAGAGCCCGGGCACGGTGAACTCGATGGTCTTCGGCCCCTGGGTGCACGGCGGCTGGGCGCGCGGCGAGGGCGAGAACCTCGGCGACGCGCACTTCGGGTCGGCCACGTCGCTCTTCTACCAGGACAGCATCGAGTACCCGTTCTTCGCGTACTACCTGAAGGGGCGCGGAACGGCATCGCCGACCCCGAAGGCGTACGTGTTCCAGACGGGCTCGAACCGCTGGCAGAAACTCGACGCGTGGCCGCCGAAGAGCGCCGCGGCGAAGTCACTCTACCTGCGCGCGGACGGGAAGCTGTCGTTCGACCCGCCGGCGACCGGTGGTGCGGCGTACGACGAATACGTGAGCGACCCGGCCAAGCCCGTGCCGTACACGAAGGAAGTGAACAACGGGATGACGAGCACCTACGCGTCGGAGGACCAGCGTTTCGCCGCGACGCGGCCGGACGTGCTCGTGTACGATTCCGGCGCGCTGGACCACGACGTGTCGATCGCCGGGCCGATGACGGCCAGCCTCTGGGTCTCCACGAGCGGCACCGACTCCGACTGGATCGTGAAGCTGATCGACGTATATCCCGCGGACACACCCGACGCGGTGCCGATGACGTACGGCGAGCACCTGAGCGGATTCGAGCAGCTCGTGCGCGCGAACGCGATGCGCGGCCGTTTCCGCGAAAGCTTCGAGACGCCCAAGCCGATGGTGGCCGGCCAGCCGACGAAGGTCGAGTTCACGATGAACGACATCAACCACACGTTCAAGGCCGGGCACCGGATCATGATCCAGGTGCAGAGCACGTGGTTCCCGATCATGGACCGGAACACGCAGAACTACGTGCCCAACATCGAGCTGGCGAAGGATTCGGACTTCAGGAAGGCGACGGAGCGGGTGTATCACACCACGCAGATGCCGTCGTCCATCAAGGTGATGGTGGTGCCGTAGCCGGTTCGCGAAGTGCGGAGACGAAAGCGGCCTCGCATCGAGTCCCGATGCGAGGCCGCCGTCGTTCGCCTACTGCTCCGAGGGCGGCAGCTTGTCGGAGTGCGAGCTCTTCCCACGCGAGTAGCGGCCCTCGAGATTCTGTCTCTCGGATGACTGTCGCGCGTCCCTCTGGTTGCTCGATTCCTCGGGTCGCGGGCTGGCGATCTCCCGGTTATGCCGCACGACCATTTCGTCGTGCACGCGAGCGTAGTCCCGGTCGAGCGGGCCGGAGTCCCACCGCACGGTGATTTCGGCGCCGCTTTGCGACTGCCGACCATATGGGGCGCACGCGGCGAGCGACGCGAGCGTCGTGAGGGTGATCAGGGTCTTCAGATGGCGGTGAACACGCATGGAGGCCTCCCGGCCGAGAGTGTGGAGTCACGCGCGTCTCGGTGAGTCCGTGTTGGCGTGCCCCATCACTATGCTCGAGGCTATCGGGTCCGGCCATGTCGGACAATCGCTCGTTGTGCCTAGTCTCATCGGCGCACCATCCGCCGCCCCCGCCGCGCAGGCGAGGGCGACCACAGGTCGGATCGTCAGCGCACCGTGAGTTGAAGAGAGTCGAGCAGCGAGCTCCGCGTCGCCACGATCCACGTCGATCCCGATTTGCGCGCGGTCACCGTGGCCGCGCGAATGCCGACGGGTGACACACTCGCGACCGTCGTGTCGCGCGTGACGAACGTTGCGACGGGCGTTCCGGTGGCGGGGTTCGCGGTGCCGCTGGTCAACGCGTAGATCTTCTGGTTGAGAGCGTCCAGGCCGTCGACCCACACGGACCACGCTCCGCCCGCCGACAGGGTATCACACGCGTGCGTGTCGGGACAGCGGAGCTGAATGTGCGTAACTCGCTGCGTGAACACCACGTTCTTGTAGCCTTGGTGGCGCCAGATGTTTGTGTGAATGATGTTGGGGATGGTGGAGTTCACCGCGAACGCGGTGTCGATAGGGCCGATGACCGCCTGTACCGCACTTGTGTAGGTCTCCGGCCAGAGCGGCGGAGTCGCGTTGACGATCGTAAATGTGCGACCGGACGTCAGGTTGCTGCCGGATCCCCAATGGATGGCAGAGTCCGGAAAAGACGGGAGGGTTTGGGCACTGTAGGTTGCGTGCTCATAGGAGCTGAAGAGCGTATCGGGACCCGAGACGGTGATCGTGACGGGGAACGCCGGATCGTACGGATTCGTGTGCTGGTACGGGTCGCCGCAGGCGAAGAACGCCACGAGGAGCGTGGCGGCGAGCAGGCCGGCCAGTCGTCTGCCCACTATCGCACGACGAGCCGCAACGAATCGAGGAGCACGTCC
>JADGQS010000044.1 GCA_017881585.1 Gemmatimonadaceae bacterium
GCGCCTTGCGCTGGAGAGCCGCGCCTTCCCGTTCCTCACGTACGACCCCGACGCCGGCGCGACATTCGCCGACTGCCTGAGTCTCGAGGGGAATCCGTCCCCGGACACGGCGTGGCCGACGTACACCATCAAGTACCTCGGCGACGATGGTTCGGAACAGACGCTCGACATTCCGCTCACGATCGCAGACTGGGCCGCGACCGAATCCCGCTTCAAGCAACACTTCGCCGAAGTGCCGCCGGCGTCGTGGACCGACGACATGGTGCCGTTCCACGAATTCCTCCTCCTCGCTGCGGACGCGCGCGAAGGGCGCACGCCGTATATCCTCGCGGCGGGCAAGGACCGTGCGCTGCGCCGCCTCAGTGTCGCCCGCGAAATGGTGCAGCTCGCGGAGGAACGGCAGCACTTCTGGTCGCAGCTCAAGCAGCTCGCCGGACTCGAGATCTCGCCAACGGTGCACGACGCCGTCGCCGTCACGCTCGAGGCCGAGTTCGAACTGCGACTGGCGGCGCTGCGAGGCGAGTACGAGGCGAAGATCAGCGAGTTGAAGGCGAACTATCCGCCGCAGATCGCTCGCCGGTTGGCCGAAGGATTGCTCCGCCACGGCGGTGGACACGCGTTCGCGGAGTTGCTCTCGTCGCTCCCGGCGGCGTTGCCGGTGACCGGGAACGGCAACGGGCACGCCGTGACGGTTGCGTCGGCAGCGCCGGCGGCCGTCGCGCCGGTGCAAGTCGCCGCGCCGGTGCAAGTCGCCGCGCCGGCTCCCGCGGCGGCGGCGCCACTCGCGGCGGCAGCGGGCGCCGCCGCTGCATCCACGGCGGTCGCCGTCGATGGCGACGAACCGCTGGTGCTCGAGGCGTACATCGACTCGGCGCGCTGCACGACCTGCAACGAGTGCACGAACCTGAGCAAGAAGATCTTCGCGTACAACGCCGACAAGCAGGCGTACGTGAAGGACGCGCACGCCGGCACCTACCAGCAACTGGTGACCGCGGCCGAGCGCTGTCCGATGTCGATCATCCATCCGGGCACGCCGCTCAACCCGAAGGAGAAGGATCTGGAGAAATGGGTGAAGCGCGGCGCGAAGTTCAACTGAGCTGACGATGGCGATCTCGGTGGAGTTCCGGCACGGCGTCCATCCGCCCGAGGAGAAGGAGCTGACGAACCAGCTCCCGATCCGGCGGATGCCGTTCGCCGACGAGCTGGTGTTCCCGCTGCGACAGCATGCCGGCAAGCCGGCGCTGCTGTGCGTGAAGGTCGGTGACCACGTCGAGCGCGGCGACACGCTGGGCGAAGCCGATGGATTCATGTCGGTGCCGATCCACGCGTCGGCGGCCGGGACGGTCGTCGACTTCGATTGGTGGCCGCATCCCGACGGCTCGATGGCCATGGCCGTTCGTCTCAAGGTCGACCGGTACGCGCCGCAGGTTGCGCGGCCGCGGCTCGTCCCGCGCTGGGAAGGGCTCACACCCGCCGAAGTCGTGCAGGCGGTGCAGCGCGGCGGAGTGGTGGGGCTCGGCGGCGCGGCGTTCCCGACGCACGTGAAGCTTGCACCGCCGAAAGATTCCGCGGTCCACACGCTGATCATCAACGGCGCGGAGTGCGAGCCGTACCTGACCTCGGACCACCGGACGATGGTCGAGTACGCGCCGCGGGTGCTCTTCGGCATCCGCGTGATGATGCGCTCGCTCGGCGTCCGGAAGTGCGTGGTCGGGATCGAGCGTAACAAGCCCGACGCGATCGAGGCCATGCGCGCCGCCGTCCCGGCCGATCTGGCCGTGGAAATCCTGCCACTCACCGTCAAGTATCCGCAGGGCGCGGAGAAGATGCTGATCAAGGCCGTGACCGGCGTCGAAGTGCCCTCGGGCAAGCTGCCGGTGACGGTCGGGGTCGTGGTCCAGAACGTCGGATCGGTGGCCGCGATTGCCGAGGTGTTCGAGACCGGCCTGCCGCTGATCGAGCGCATCGTGACCGTCTCGGGCCACGGGCTGCGCCGGCCGGCGAACCTCATCGTCCCGGTCGGCACGAAGCTGCGGGACCTCCTTGCGTTCTGCGACGGCGTCACCGCCGACGCCGCGGAGGTGATCATCGGCGGACCGATGATGGGCCAGGCCCAGGCGAATCTCGATGCGCCGGTCATCAAGGGTACGACGGGCGTCGTGGTACTCGAGAAGAACGAGACGCGCGAGCAGCGGTCATGGCCGTGCATCCACTGCGGCCGCTGTCTCGAGGCGTGCCCGGTGTTCCTGAATCCGTCGATGCTCGGCGATCTCGCACGCGTGGGGAGATACGAAGAAATGTCGGCGAATCATCTCGCCGACTGCATGCTGTGCGGTTCCTGCGCCTACGTCTGTCCGTCGAACATTCCGCTCGCGCAGCTCTTCCAGGCGAGCAAGACGGCGCTCCGCCGCCAGCTCGCGTCCGTCCAGTGAACGAGTCCTCCGCACCTCGTCTCGTCGTCACCGCGTCGCCGCACTTGAAGCCCGGCGACTCGACGCCGCGAATCATGTGGAACGTCGTCGGGAGTCTCGTGCCGGTCATCGCGGCGGCGGCCTGGTTCTTCGGCGTGAGCGCGCTGCTCGTCGTAGCCGCCGCCACGCTGGGCGCCGTACTGGCGGAACGCGCGTTCGGTCATGGCGGATCGCTCGCGGACGGCTCCGCGGCGATCACCGGACTCCTGCTCGGGCTCACGCTCCCCGCCGGCATGCCGCTCTGGATGGCGGTCCTCGGCGGCGCGTTCGGCATCGGTTTCGGCAAAGCGGTCTGGGGCGGACTCGGCCAGAACGTTTTCAATCCGGCTCTCGTCGGCCGCGCATTTCTGCAGGCCGCGTTCCCGGTGGCGATCACCACGTGGCCGACGGTCGGCGGCGGATTCTTCACGCTCAAGGGCGATCTCTTCGCGCTGCCGTTCCTGCATCCTGTCACGAGCGCCGTGACATCGGCGACGCCACTCGGCTTGCTGAAGTTCGAGGGGAAGGCGAGCGCCCTCGCGAGCCTGGTGATCGGCAACCGGGGCGGCTCGGTGGGCGAGACGGCGGCGCTCGTCATTCTCGCCGGCGGTGTGTACCTCGCGCTGCGCAACTATCTCAACTGGCGCCTTCCGGTGAGCATCATCGCGACCGTCGCGCTGCTGAGCGGAGTGCTGCACGCGATCGATCCGCACAAGCCGGACGCGCCGTTCATGCTCTTCTCCGGCGGGCTCATGCTCGGCGCCGTGTACATGGCCACAGACATGGTCACGTCGCCGGTGACGAACCTCGGGCGATGGGTGTTCGGGATCGGCGTCGGCATCCTCGTCGTCGTGATCCGCGTGTGGGGCGGCCTGCCCGAGGGCGTGATGTACGCGATCCTGTTCATGAATGCGCTGGTGCCATTCATCAACCGGGCAACGCAGCCGCGCGTGTTCGGCACGTCGATGAGGACGACAGCGTGACGGCGACTCATCAGCACCAGCACGGCGGACCGCCGTCCGCGACGCCTCAGAAGATGACGCCGGCGTGGAAGCTGCTCGCGACGCTTGCGGTCGCCGGCGCCGCCGCGGGCTGGCTCGTGGTCATGGTCTACAACGTCACGCTGCCGGCGATCCAGAAGCACGCCGGCGAGCAGGTCGACGGCGCGGTGCGCGAGGTGCTCAAGGCGCCCGTCCGCTGGGACACGCTGTATCTCATCGGCAACGCGGTGACGGCGACGCCGCCCGCGGGATCGAACATTCGCGAGTTGACGAAAGCGTTCGTCGGATTCGACGCGGCCGGCGCGCGCATCGGTGTCGCCGTCGTCGCCGCCGAACCGGGCTTCCAGGAGCTGCTCACGCTGATGATCGGTTTCGATCCGTCCACCGGTGCCCTCACCGGATACAAGGTGCTCGATCAGAAGGAGACGCCGGGACTCGGCGACAAGGTCGAGGTGGACAAGTCGTTCGGCGCCCAGTTCGCCGGGCGCATCGTGCCGCTGAAAGGAGTGAAGACGCTCGTCGCCGGCAATCCGAGCCAGGTGCAGACGATCACCGGCGCGACCATCTCGTCGCGCGCCGTGATTCGCATCATCAACGACGCGGTCGCGAAGTGGCGGCCGCTGCTCGAGGCACACGATCGCGGAGGCCAGCGGTGACCGCAGTTCCGGTGCCCGGACTTGTATCGGCTCCTCCGTCGAGCGCGCCGGCGCTGGTGCCCGGTGCGCCACCTCCCGCCACCGTCTTTGCTGATGTGTGGCGCGGCATCGGCCGCGAGAATCCCGTCCTTGTCCAGTTCCTCGGGATGTGCCCGACGATGGCGGTGACGAACGTGCTCGCCAACGGGCTCGCGATGGGCATCGCGACGACGTTCGTGCTCGTCGGGTCGGGACTGTTCGTCTCGCTCTTCCGAAAGTACATCGCGAACGAAGTCCGGATCACGTCGTACATCCTCATCATCGCGACGTTCGTGACCCTCGCCGACATGCTCCTCGCGGCCACGTTCCCCGACATCAGCAAGGCGCTCGGACCGTTCATCCCGCTCATCGTCGCGAACTGTCTGCTGCTCGGACGCGCGGAGGCATTCGCCGCCAAGGTTCCGGTGTACCGCGCGGTCGCCGATGGATTCGGAATGGGGGCGGGATTCACCCTTTCGCTGTGCCTCCTCAGCACGATTCGCGAGGTGCTCGGCAAGGGCAGCATCCTCGGGCACGACCTGTTCGGACCGCGGTTCGAACCGTGGGTGTTCATGATGATGCCGCCGGGCGGTTTCCTGACGCTCGGCATCGCGCTGCTCGGCCTCGCGTGGGTCATGGAACTTCGGAAACGCCGCGCACTGGTGACCGCATGAGCAACCTCGCATGGATCTTCGTCTCGACGCTGCTCGTGAACAACTTCACGCTGGTGATGTTCCTCGGGCTGTGCTCCTTCTTCGGCGTCACGGCGAAAGTCGAGACGGCCTGGCGCCTCGGCCTGGCGAACACGTTCGTGCTCATCCTCACCGCGCTGAGCGCGTGGGTGCTCAACACGTTCGTCCTCGCGCGGACGCCGTTCCTGCGGACGATCGCGTTCATCGTGGTGATCGCGTCGGTCGTGCAGATCCTGGAGATGGCGCTCAAGAAGTACCTCCCGGTGCTCTTTCGCCAGCTCGGCATCTACCTGCCGCTGATCACCACCAACTGCGCGATTCTCGGGCTGGCGCTGTTCCAGACCAGCCGCAGCTATACGTTGATCGAGGGACTCGTGTTCGCGCTCGGCGCAGGCTTCGGCCTCACACTCGCGCTGTCGCTGATGGCGTCGATCCGCGAGCGCATCGAGCTGACCGACGTGCCGGCGGTTGCGCGTCGCATGGGACTCGTGCTCGTCATCGCGTCGTGCCTTTCGATGGCGTTCATGGGATTCGCCGGGATGGGGAGCGCCGAATGAGCGACACCGTGCTCGGGATCGTCCTTGCCGCAATCCTGTTCGTTATCTACGGCCTGCTGCCGCATCGCGGCTGCACAGGCCACTGTACGGGCTGCACGGGCTCATGCGGCCGCCGCGAAGAAGGAGATGACCATGTCCAATGAACGATCGATGCGCCGGCAGCCTGACCGGCGCGAATTCCTGACCATCGGCACGGGGCTCTTCGTGGCGCTCTCCCTGCCCGTCGCGCTGCGCCGCCGGATAACGCTGGTGAAGCGCACGTTTCCGGTCATGGGAACCGTCGCCGAACTGCAGGTCGCGCATGCCGACGTTCGCGTGGCCGAGAGCGCGATCGACGCGGCCATCGCCGAGCTGCAATGGGTGGAGCGCACGATGACGCGGTATACGGCGACCTCCGACGTCGGCCGTGCCAATCGCGACGCGTGGCGCGAAGCGGTGACGGTCACGCCTGAAACGGCGCTCGTGGTCTCGCGGGCGCTCGATTGGGCGTCGGCGAGCGATGGCCGGTTCGATCCGGCGGTCGGCGAGGTTTCGGAACTGTGGGACGTGCTGAATCGGAACGAGCCGCCGCGGACGGACCGTGTGGCGAGCCTCGCCAGTCGCGGCTTCTGGCGGAAGCTCGACGTCTCGACGTTCCGCGGCGTACCGGCGATTCGCTTCAACGATCCCGACATGCACCTCGACCTCGGAGCGATCGCCAAGGGATTCGGCATCGACCGGGCTACCGAGGCGCTGCGCGCACGCGGCATCGCTCATGCGATCGTCACAGTAGGCGGCGATCTCTACGCGCTCGGCGGATCGCCGGAGGGTGCGCCGTGGAAGGTCGGCATTCGCGACCCGCACGACCTGCGCGCCCTCGCGGCCACGCTCGACGTTGCCGACCGCGCCGTGGCGACCTCCGGCGACTACGAACGTTTCTTCCGCTGGCGCGGAGTGCGTTACCACCACCTGATGGATCCGGCCACGGCCGCGCCCCGGCGGACGCCGGTGCACAGCCTCACCGTCCTCGGCGACCGGGCGATCGATGCGGACGGCGCATCCACGTCTGGTTTCGGTCTGTCGCGTGACGTGGCGACGCGGCTTGCACGCCGTCTGATTCCCGGAGCTGAGGCAATTCCGCTGACCTGAGGAGGGCGAGATGAAGAGCCACCGGCTGTTCTGCAACGCCTGCGACCGGGAAGTGAGCGTGATGATCACCGACGCTCCGCTTCTCGACGGACAGGCGACGCTGCACGACGAGGAGGTCATCTGCCTCGAGATCGGCAGCAAGTGCACGGGAAATCTGTGCCCGCTTGGCGCGCTGGAACCCAACGCGATGGTGGCTCGGCTCGTGAGGAACGGCCTGCCGCTCGACGGCCTCCGGACGTTGCGGTCCGTCTGTCCGTCGTGCAGACGTGAGACGGAGATGGTCCTGTACGGCGGGGGCCGCGCCGCGTGCACGGAGTGCGGCAGTCCTGCGCGATGGACCGTGGATCACGCGGAGCCGTTGAGCTGACTGGGGACGAGCGACGGGTGAGGAGTCTGCGAAGAGGGACGAGCGACGCGTGAGGGGCGATCTGGTGAAGAGCGACGGGTGAGGAGTGAGGAGGCAAACGAACGGCACCGGCAAGAACATTTCGGTGATGCTTTCTGGCGGAGCGAGAGTCAGTTTGTTCGGCGTGACAAACGACTCCAACGACGCTGCACTCTTGGCCTGGGAGACGCGACAGCTCACGGCGATTACCGGTGATCCGCTGTGGCGGCTGCACTGCTATCGCGAAGCGCTGTTCCTGCTTGAGCAGGTCCGGGAAGACGTGAAGGAACTCGGACTGCCCGGTTCGCACACGGATGCGAAGGAGCAGCTTCTCCGGTCGGTCGGCGGCGGAACACGCCGGCGTTGACGATCGTATCGAGAGGCTTGCTCGCATACGCCGAATGCTGCTCGGGTTGCTCACCCGTCGCCGGTCCCTCTTCGCGCTCTCGTCACCCGTCGCCCTCTATGACTCCTACGGCCGCGCCTGATGCTCGGCCACACGCCTGAAGTGATAGCCATAGATCGCGAGCGTCACGGCGCGCGGCAGCAGTCTGGGCCTCACGAACACCGTCCATGCCAGCAGGCGCCAATATTGGAACCGCTCGCGCCCGATGATTCCGAGTCGCAGCGCTGAGCGTCCCAGCGCCAGCAACCGCTGGAAGTCCACGCGTTGCCGCACCTCGGGCGTCTTGAATTCGCGGAGAAAAGTTCGCACGCGGCGATAGTACTGCTTGGGCGCGTAGATATGGCTGAGCAACGCGCGGTAGTGCTCGTTCAACATCTCGAGTCCCATGCTCGGGATGAGATTCGTCGTGCCGTCCACGTTGTCGCCCGTCATATCTCCCAGGAGACGACCCTCACGCGCCATCCGCGCATAGAGCCGGGTGCCGGGGGGCGCCTGCAGCATCCCGACCATCGCCGTCACGATGCCGCTCCGCTGAATGAAGTCGATCTGCCGCTGAAACGTGGAAAGCGTGTCGCCGTCGAAGCCGACGATGAACCCGGCATTGACCTCGATGCCGGCGCGCTGGATGCGCTTGACGTCGGCGACGAGGTCGCGGCCGAGGTTCTGCTTCTTGTTGCACGCCGCGAGCGCCGCTTCGTCGGGCGTCTCGATTCCCACGAAGACGTTGTCGAATCCGGCGGCGGCCATCAGCCGCATCAGTTCGGCGTCGTCCGCGAGGTTCATCGAGACCTGCGAGTTGAACGGCATGCGGCGTTTGCGATGCTGCCACACGATGAGCGCCGGGAGCAGTTCGCTCTTGAGAAGGCGCTTGTTCCCGATGAGGTTGTCGTCCACGAAGAACACGGAGCCGCGCCAGCCGAGTTCGTGGAGCCGGTCGAGCTCCGCGATCATCTGCGCCGTCGTCTTCGTCCGCGGCCTGTGGCCGAGCATCGCCGTCACGTTGCAGAACTCGCAGTCGTAGGGACAGCCGCGGCTGAACTGCACGCCCATCGACGCGTAGTGCTTGAAGTTCACCAGCTCCCAGAGCGGGACCGGCGTCTGGTGCAAGTCGGCATGGTCGCCGCTGGAGTACAGCCGTCGGGGGTGTCCATTCCTGAGGTCGGCGAGGAAGGACGGAAGGGTGAGCTCGGCCTCGTTGAGCACGAAGTGATCCACCTCAGGAAACGACTCGTGCTCCACGCTAAAGAGCGGGCCCCCGGCGACGACGGGCACGCCGGCGGCCTTGCAGCGCGCGATCACCTCGCGTGCCGACTTGCGCTGCACGACCATCCCGCCAACGAAGGCATAATCGGCCCATGCGAGGTCCGCGTCGGTGAGCCTCGTGACGTTGAGGTCCACCAGCCGTTTCTGCCATTCCGCCGGGAGCATCGCGGCCACCGTGAGAAGCCCGAGTGGCGGCGTTGACGCGCGCCGCCGGATGAACTTCAGCGCGTGCTTGAAGCTCCAGAACGTGTCCGGAATCTCCGGGGCGAGGAGAAGGATGTTCATCAAGTTGAATTCTATCTATCGTCGATGCCGTCATCTGCGGGTCGATCCCCGACATGTATGAGGGATTCCCTTACAGACTGCTGGCGGCGTCCTGATACCGCGGCAGTCGCGGCGAACGCAACCTTCGCGGTTACGAACCAAGTCGGGCGTCGAACGCGCCGGGAGAATGGAAATGATGCGCCATCGCAGCTGGGCCGAGCCCTGGAAGATCAAGGTCGTCGAGCCGATTCACATGACCACGCGCGCGGAGCGCGAGCGTCACATCCGCGAGGCCGGTTTCAACACGTTCCTCATCAAGTCCGAGGACGTCTACATCGACCTGCTCACCGATTCGGGCACGAACGCGATGAGCGATCGCCAGTGGGCCGGGATGATGATGGGCGACGAGGCGTATGCCGGCTCGCGAAACTTCTACCATCTCGAGAAGGCCGTCCGCGACGTCTACGGCTATCCGGAGCTGATCCCCACGCACCAGGGGCGCGGCGCCGAGAACATTCTCTCGCAAATCCTCATCAAGCCCGGGGACCACATTCCCGGCAACATGTATTTCACGACGACGCGGCTGCACCAGGAGCTGGCGGGCGGCGCGTTCCACGACGTGATCATCGACGAGGCGCACGACCCGGCGTCGGAGCACCCGTTCAAGGGGAACGTGGACCTCGCCAAGCTCGACGCGCTGGTGCGGGAGGTGGGAGCGGAACGCGTCCCGTACATCTGCGTGGCGCTGACGGTGAACCTTGCGGGCGGGCAGCCCGTGAGCGTCGCGAACCTCCGCGCCGTGAACGAATACTGCCATGCGCGCGGCATCAAGGTGATGCTCGACGCGACGCGCGCCGTGGAGAACGCGTGGTTCGTCCAGCAGCGCGAGCCGGAGATGCGCGATCGCACGGTCGCCGAAATCCTGCGCCTGATGTGCGACCTCTCCGACGGCGCGACGATGAGCGGCAAGAAGGACTCGCTCGTGAACATCGGCGGCTGGCTTGGGCTCCGCGATCCGTCGCTCGGCGAGCGCGCGCGCAACCTCGTGGTCGTGTACGAGGGACTCCACACCTACGGCGGGCTCGCCGGGCGCGACCTCGAGGCGATGGCCATCGGCATCCGCGAGTCCATCGAGGAGGATTACATCCGCAGCCGCATCGGGCAGGTGTACTACCTCGGAGAGCAACTGCGCGAGGGCGGCGTGCCGATCGTGTTGCCGATCGGCGGCCATGCCGTGTTCATCGATGCGGCGGCGATGCTCTCCCATCTGCCGCGCGACCAGTTTCCGGCGCAGGCGCTCGCGGCGGCGCTCTACGTCGAGGGCGGCGTGCGGGCGATGGAGCGGGGCGCGGTGAGCGCGGGGCGCGACCCGAAGACGGGGGAAAACCGTTTCCCGCGGCTCGAGCTCGTGCGGCTCACGATTCCGCGCCGCGTGTACACCCAGGCCCACATGGACGTCGTGGCCGAAAGCGTCCTGGCGCTGTACGCCGCGCGTGACCGCGTGCACGGCCTGCACTTCACCTACGAGCCGGAATACCTGCGCTTCTTCCAGGCGCGGTTCGAGCCGGTGGGATCGCTGAAGGTGCTCGACAGCGCGGTCGTCGGCGCGGACCACGCGGACCCGCACTTTGTACTCCAGACGGACGACTGACTCGCGACCCTCGCAGTTCCACCACTTTCCGGAGCCTCATCGATGACGCCCATCGACGGTGCAGCTGACGCCCTGGGCGGGAGCATCGCCGTTCCCCGTCCGCCGGCCTCCGCGCCAGCCGCGCCATCCGCACTCGACTCGTTCGCGTACGACGACGACATCGTACGAAAGTTCATGGTCGCCACGTTCGTGTGGGGACTCGTCGGGATGCTCGTCGGCCTGGTCATCGCGCTTCAGCTCGTTGAACCCTCGCTGAACCTCGCGTCGTGGTTCTCGTTCGGGCGACTGCGGCCGCTGCACACGAACGCCGTGATCTTCGCCTTCGCCGGCAACGCGTTCTTCACCGGCTGCTACTACTCCACGCAGCGGCTCTGCAAGGCGCGGATGTTTTCCGACGGACTCGGCCGCTTCCACTTCTGGGGATGGCAGCTGATCATCGTCGCCGCCGCGATCACGCTCCCGCTCGGGTACACGCAGGCGAAGGAATACGCGGAGCTCGAGTGGCCGATCGACATCGCGATCGCGGTGGTATGGATCGCGTTCGCGGTGAACTTCTTCGGCACGCTGAAGAAGCGGCGCGAGCGGCACCTCTATGTGGCGCTCTGGTTCTACATCGCCAGCATCATCACCGTCGCGGTCCTGCACATCTTCAACAACCTCGCCATTCCGGCGGGATTCCTGAAGAGTTACTCGATCTATGCCGGTGCGCAGGACGCGTTCATGCAGTGGTGGTACGGCCACAACGCCGTCGCGTTCTTCCTGACCACGCCCTTCCTCGGCATGATGTACTACTTCATGCCGAAGGCGGCCGAGCGACCGGTCTATTCATACAGGCTGTCGATCCTGCATTTCTGGTCGCTGATCTTCCTGTACATCTGGGCAGGTCCACACCACCTCCACTACACCGCGCTTCCCGAATGGGCGTCGACGCTCGGCATGGTGTTCTCGGTGATGCTCTGGATGCCGTCGTGGGGCGGCATGATCAACGGCCTGCTCACGCTGCGCGGCGCGTGGCAGAAGGTGGTGGACGAGCCGGTGCTGAAGTTCTTCGTCGTCGCTATCACGGCGTACGGGATGTCGACGTTCGAGGGGCCGATGCTCTCGATCAAGAGCGTGAACGCGCTCGCGCACTACACCGACTGGATCATCGCGCACGTCCACACCGGCACGCTCGGGTGGAACGGATTCATGACGTTCGGTGTGATCTACTGGCTGCTGCCGCGGCTCTTCCAGACGCAGCTCTACAGCAAGAAGCTGGCGGAGGCGCACTTCTGGATTGCGAGCTTCGGCATCCTCCTGTACGTGGTTGCGATCTACAGCGCGGGCGTGACGCAGGGGCTCATGTGGCGCGCCTTCGACGAAACGGGACGCCTCGCGTATCCCGATTTCATCGAGACCGTCGTCAAGCTTCTCCCGATGTGGTGGATGCGCGCCGCCGGCGGCGGACTGTACATCGTCGGCATGCTGCTGTTCGGGTGGAACATCCTGATGACCTGGCGCCGCCGTCCGGCGGTGTACGACGTGCCGGTCATTCAGGCGGCGCCGCTCGTTCGCGAATCGAAGACGCCGACTTATGCAGAGCCGCGGCGCGCCGGCGTGATCGCGCACTTCATGGACATGGGGTGGCATCGCATGTGGGAGGGACGCTGGCTGTACTTCAGCGTGTGGGTGCTCGTGGCGATCGCGGTGGCGTCGCTGTTCGAGATTCTCCCGACCTTCCTGATCAGGTCGAACATCCCGACCATCGCATCGGTGAAGCCGTACACGCCGCTCGAGCTCGCGGGCCGCGACCTCTACCTCCGCGAGGGGTGCTTCAACTGCCACTCGCAGATGATCCGTCCGTTCCGCTGGGAAACCGAGCGGTTCGGCGAGTACTCGAAGCCCGGCGAGTCGGTGTACGACCATCCGTTCCTGTGGGGTTCGCGGCGCATCGGCCCGGATCTCGCGCGTGAAGGAGCGAAGTATCCAGACCTCTGGCACGTGCGCCACATGCAGGACCCGCGGTCGATCACGGCGAAGTCGATCATGCCGGCATATCCGCACCTGCTGACGCACGACCTCGATTTCGCGGGGATCCAGCGGCGAGTCGATGTCATGGCGATGCTCGGCGTCCCGTACGGCGACGCCGTCATCGACGGCAACGCGCCGAAGATGGCGCACGCGCAGGCGGCGATGGTCGCCGACACGATCGCGCAGCAGGGCGGTCCCGCCGGATTGCAGGACAAGGAAATCGTCGCGCTGATCGCGTACCTCCAGCGGCTCGGCCGCGACGCGACGCGGGTCGCGCCGGCCGTCGCGAGCGGGAGGGCTCCATGAATCCGCTCGCCGACGTCGTGGGCGCATCCGGCCTGCACGTGTTCGCCGAGATCGCGCTCGTCCTTTTTCTCATCGCGTTCGGATCGATCGTCACGCAGCTGCTGACGGCGCGCCAGTCAACGCTGGATCATGCCGCCCGCCTGCCGCTCGAAGAAGACGTCGTTCCACCGACCTCCTTGCTGGAGCGCGAATCCTGACATGAACACACCAACCTCGGAACAGGACCGCCTGCTCGATCACAGTTACGACGGCATCCAGGAATTCGACAATCCGCTGCCGCGCTGGTGGGTGTGGATCTTTTGGGCGTGCATCGCGTTCGCGGCGGTGTACGGGCTCATTCCCGGCAACGTGCTGCGCGGGCCCGGACGCATCGCGGAGTACAACGCGTCGCTCGCCGAGGCCGCGCGTCTCCATCCACCCGAGGTGGAGGCGAGCGAGGCGTCACTGCTCGCGCTGACGCACGACTCGAAAGCGCTGGTCGCGGGGAAACAGCTGTTCGTCACGACCTGTTCGCCGTGCCATCGCCCCGACGCGGGCGGCCTGATCGGGCCGAACCTCACGGATGACTACTGGCTCCACGGCGGCAAGATCAACGAAATCCATCACACCATCACGGTCGGTGTGCTCGACAAGGGCATGCCGAACTGGGGCAAGATGCTGAAGCCGGATCAGGTGACGGACGTGGCGGCGTACGTGTTCACGCTGCACGGCTCGAACCCGCCGAACCCGAAGCCGCCGCAGGGCGTGCTGGTGCCGCGCGAAAAATGACGGCGCCGGTCGCGGTCGGCCGCGTTCTCCCGACGATGAACGAGGACGGATCCCGCCGGTGGATCCGTCCGAAGCTGTCGCCCGGAAAGTTCTGGGTGCGCCGGCGTGCCGTCGCGTACGCGCTGATGGTGATCTTCTTCATCATCCCGTACCTGCGGATGAACGGAATGCCGCTCGTCCTGCTCGACCTGCCGCTTCGGCGGTTCACGATTCTCGGCTCGACGTTCTTCCCGACCGACACGCTGCTGCTGATGCTGCTCGTGCTCAGCATCCTCATCGGAATCTTCCTGATGACGGCGCTCGCCGGGCGCGTCTGGTGCGGATGGGCCTGTCCGCAAACGGTGTACATGGAATTCGTTTTCCGGCCGATCGAGCGCCTGTTCGAGGGCGGCCGGAGCGGTTCGATGCGGTTCGACCGCGAGCACGCGCGGGGACAGCTGCATCCGAGGCGGCTCGCGAAGTACGCGGTGTACCTCGTGCTGTCGCTCTTCCTCGCGCACACGTTCCTGGCGTACTTCGTCGGGATCGATCGTCTCGTGATGTGGGTGCGCCGCTCTCCGGTCGAGCATCCGACGTCGTTCCTGGTGATGGCGTTCACGACGGCGGCGATCATGGTGGACTTCACCTGGTTCCGCGAGCAGACCTGTCTCGTGGCCTGCCCGTACGGGCGGTGGCAGTCGGTGCTGCTCGACCGCCAGTCGCTGATCGTCGCCTACGACGGGAATCGCGGCGAGCCGCGCAGCCGCGGCAGGGAGCGCGTGGAAGGCGCCGGTGACTGCATCGACTGCGGCGCGTGCGTCCTCACCTGTCCCACGGGCATCGATATACGCGACGGCCTGCAGATGGAGTGCATACACTGCACGCAGTGCGCGGACGCGTGCGATGCGATCATGTCCCGCGTGGGCAAGCCGCCGGGATTGATCCGCTATTCGTCGCGCGCAGCGCTCGAGGGCGAGCGCGTGCGCCGCTTGCGCCCGCGCGTCGTGCTCTACCCGGCCGCGCTCTCGCTCGCGTTCGGCGGCTTCCTCGTTGCGCTCATCCTGAGGACGCCGGCCGACATCACCGTCATGCGGGGACTGGGCGCGCCGTTCGCGGTGGAGGCCGACGGACGCGTGGCGAACCAGCTGCGCATCAAGATCACCAACCGCGATCCGCAGTCGCACGAATATGCGGTCTCGCTCGAGGGCGTCGAGCCCGGCGCGATGATCGCGCCGCAGAATCCGATCCCGGTCGGGCCGGGCCGAACGGCGATCATGGACGTGTTCGTGATGCTTCCGGCGGCGGAGTTTCACGACGGCGAGCACCGGGTTACGGTTCGCATCGCCGACGGTGCCGGTTACACCGACGCCGTGACGTACCGCCTCGTCGGGCCGGAGCACCCGGACGCCGCGGGTCCGCCGCACGAATCGAAGAAGGAGCCGCGATCGTGAAGCGCGGCGCATGGTGGCCCATCGCGATCGTGGCGATTCTCACGCTCACCGTCGGCGCGAACGTCGCGATCTACTACGTCGCGAACGACGATCAGGGGATCGCGATCGAGCCCGATTACTACCGCAAGGCCGTCGCATGGGACAGCACGATGGCGCAGGCGCGCGAGAACCGTGCGCTGGGCTGGCACGTCACGCCATCGCTCGCGGCCTTCACCGGGCGCGATGGCGCCGAGTTGCGCGTCACGCTCACCGACTCCACGGGCGCGGCGATCTCCGGTGCGACGGTGAAGGTGGTTGCGTTCTACAATGCGCGTGCTGGTGAGATTTCGGACACGACGCTCGTACCCGAGCGGGGCGGTTACGGGGGGAGGTTGCCCGTGCATCACGGCGGCGTCTGGGAACTTCGCTTCGAGGTGACGCGAGGTGACGTCCGGTTCACGTCGACGTCGCGCGTCGAGGCGGTTTCCGCCGCGGGTTCGTGATCCTGCTCGCCGGAGTGCTGCTCGCCAGCCTGGTGGGAAGCATCCACTGTGCGGCGATGTGCGGCGGGTTCGTCTGCGCCTACGCCGGAACCGGTGCACCGCGCGGACTTTCGAGTCTTCCGGCGCACCTCGCGTACAACGGCGGGCGCCTCATCTCGTACGTGACCCTCGGACTCGTGGCGGGTGCGATCGGCGCGCGCGTCGACGACCTGGGACGGCTCGCGGGAATGGGACGCGGCGCGGCGGTGCTCGCCGGCGTGCTCATGGTGGTGTGGGCGCTCGGGATGATCGGCGCGTCGCTCGGCGTACGCGTGAGCGGCACGCTCGTGCCCGAGTGGCTGCAGAAGCGGCTCGGCTCGGCGCTGGTCGCGATGCGCGACGAACCGCCGGTCGCGCGCGCGGCGCTCACCGGACTGCTCACCACGCTCCTGCCGTGCGGCTGGCTCTACACGTTCGTCGTGACGGCGGGCGGAACCGGGAGCGCGATCGCCGGCGCGGGAGTGATGATCGCATTCTGGATCGGCACCGTGCCGATGCTCCTCGCCGTCGGATTCGGTGCGCAGCGGGTGCTCGGGCCGTTCGCGCGAAGACTGCCGCTCGCGGCCGCCGCGCTCGTGCTCGTACTGGGGCTGCTCTCGATCGCGGGGCGGGTACACGCGCCGGCGATGCACATGGCGGGGCCGATGCACGCGAACGCGGCGACGTCATGACGAGCGTGCGCTGCCTGCGCTGCGTGCACTGCGGGCTCGACGTGCCGGCAGGATTCGTCGAGCCTGGTGCGGCCTCGCAGTTCTGTTGCGCGGGATGCCGCGTGGCGTACCGGATCATTCACGAGCATGGGCTGGACCAGTACTACCGGCTCGGCGAGAAGCGCGAAGCGGCCGTCCGCTCCACGCAGCGCACGTACGAGGAGTTCGACCACCCGTCGTTCGAGGATCTGTATGTGCGCGACGCGGGGAACGGGCTCAGCGAGGTCGAGCTGTACATCGAGGGCGTGCACTGCGCGTCGTGCGTCTGGCTCGTCGAGCGGGTGCCGTTCCTCCTCGAGGGCGTCGCACGCGCGGAGCTCGAGGTGCGCCGCTCGCTGGCGCGAATCACGTGGGACGCGAACGCCGTGAAGTTGTCGAATGTCGCGCGGATGCTGGACTCGCTCGGGTACGCGCCGCATCCGTATCGCGGCGTCCGCCGGGACGCGTTGCGTCGCAAGGAAGATCGCGCGATGCTCGTGCGCATCGGCGTGTCCGGCGCGATCGCCGGCAACCTGATGCTCGCGGCCGCCGCGCTCTACGCCGGGTGGGCCGGAGGGATGGAGCATGAGTGGCAGCTCTTCTTCCGGTGGGTGAGCTTCGTGCTCGTCACGCCGACGATTCTCTGGCCGGGTCGCGTGTTTTTCGCCGGCGCGTGGTCGGCGCTTCGGGCGCGCACTCTTCATATGGATGTCCCGATCGCGCTCGGTCTCGCGGCCGGATACGTGCAAGGCGCGATCAATACCATTCGCGACTCCGGTCCGATCTACTTCGACGGGCTCGCCGTGCTCGTGTTCCTGCTGCTCGTGGGCCGCTACGTGCAGCAGCGCGGGCAGCGCGCCGCGGCGGACGGCGCCGAGCTGCTGTTCTCGCTGACGCCGACGACGGCGCGCGTCATCGACGGCGCCGGTGCGGTGCACGAGGTTCCGGCGGAGGCGCTGCTGCCGGGGACGATCATCGAGGTGCGCCCGGGCGAGACCCTCGCCGCCGATGGGGTGGTCGCGGACGGGAGATCGCAGCTCGACATGGCGCTGCTCACGGGCGAGTCGCGGCCGGAGTCGGTGGGTGTGGGCATGAAGGTGTACGCCGGGACCGTGAACGTCACGTCGCCGATCCGCGTGCGCGTCGAGCAGCCGGGCGAGTCGAGCCGTGTCGCGAAGATTCTTCGTCAGGTGGAGGAGAGCGGGCGCCGTCGCGCGCCTGTCGTGCAGGCGGCGAACCGGATGGCCCCGTGGTTCGTCGGCGGCGTGCTGGCGCTCGCCGTGGTGACGTTCGTGGTGTGGCGCTCGCGCGATCCGGCGCGCGCGATGGACAACGCGATCGCGCTGCTCATCGTGACGTGTCCGTGCGCGCTGGCGCTGTCGACGCCGCTCGCGGTTTCCGCGGCGATCGCTCGCGCGGCGCGCCGCGGGATCTTCGTGAAGGGCGGGGACGCGCTGGAGTCGCTCGCGAGGCCGGGCCGCATCTTTCTCGACAAGACCGGCACGATCACCGAGTCGCGCACCGCGCTGGTGCAGTGGTGCGGGCCGGAGTGGGTGCAGCCGCTGGTGCTCGCGCTCGAGGCGGAATCGACCCATCCGCTCGCCGCGGGTTTCCGTGCGGCGTGGCCGGAGGCGGAAGTGCCGCGCGCCTGCGAGACGACCCATGTCGTCGGCGGCGGCATCGCCGGCAACGTCGCCGGACATCGCGTGATCGTCGGCTCGCCGGCGTTCGTCAAGGCGCGCGCGCTCGGGAGCGTCGGCGCCATGACATCGCGCATGGATGCGTCGCTCACGCCGGTCCTCGTCGCGGTGGACGGCAGGATCGTCGCGGCAGCGGGACTCGGCGATCCGATTCGCGGCGACGCCGCGAGATCCGTCGCGCGCCTCCGCTCACGCGGCTGGCACGTGTCGGTGCTTTCGGGCGACGCGGGGGCGGTGGTCGCGGCGATCGGCCGCGAGCTCGACCTGCCCGCGCGCGACTGCGAAGGCGGCATGTCGCCGGAGGACAAACTGCACATGGTCGAGAAGGTGAGGGATGAGGAGGACGGGCCGGTTGTGATGGTGGGCGACGGCGTGAACGACGCCGCGGCGATCGCGGCCGCTTCGGTCGGGATCGGCGTGCATGGCGGGGCGGAGGCCTGTCTCTCGGCCGCGGATATCTACCTGACGAGGCCGGGGCTCGCACCGCTCGTGGAGCTCGTGCGCGGCGCGGAGCGCACGATGGGTGTGATCAAGCGCAACCTCGCGTTCTCGCTCGCGTACAATCTTGCCGGCGCGGCGCTCGCGATGACCGGGTCGATCAATCCGCTCGTGGCGGCGATTCTCATGCCGGCGAGTTCGCTGACCGTGGTGCTGAGTTCGTGGCACGCGCGGACGTTCGTGGAGAGTCCCGCATGAGCGTGCTCTACATCGTGGTGCCGGTCGCGCTGCTCATCGTCGCGGTGGCCGTCGGAGCGTTCGTGTGGGCGGCGAATCGGGGTCAGTTCGACGACCTCGAGACCCCGGCACTGCGGATGCTGCACGACGACGAGGAGCGTATTCTTCCCGCGAACGATCGCGGCCCGGTCTCGCCACCGTAGGGAAAACCCTCACCGGGGATAACCCGACAAACATTCAAGGATTGTCCGACGGACACGAAGCGTTGCATCCGAGATACTCATATGCATATGAGAAACTCGCAAATGTCTTCCGGAGGCTGACGTGATATCACTCACCGCCGACTACGCGCTCCGCGCCATGCTCCTCATCGCCAGGCCGGAGACTGTCCGCGCGCTCCGCGCCGATGAAATAGCGGACGCCACCGGTGCGCCGCGCAATTACATGGCGAAAGTGCTCAACGCCGTGGCGAAGGCAGGGCTCATCACGAGCGCGCGCGGCCCGACGGGCGGGTTCACTCTCGCGGTGCCCGCCAGACAGATCACGCTTGGCCGGGTCATCGACTTGTTCGATACCGTGCCGCTCAATTCGCGCTGCATGCTCGGTAACGGACCGTGCGATCCCTCCTGTCCGTGCCGCGCGCACGCCGCGTGGCAGGCAGTCGTCGGCGCGCGACGTTTGCCGTTCCTCAACACCACGATCGCGGACCTGCTCGAAGGCCGCGTCGCTCCACATGCCATCCACAACGCTCCGGAGTCCCTCAATGTCGCCTGATATCAATTCACTCACGTCTCGCCGGCCCGGCTGGCGCACCGCCCTCGTCGGCGCCGTGCTCATCATCGGAATCCCGCTCGTCATCCAGGCGTGCAATGAAGCGTCGGCCCGCGAAGAAGAAGGGCGCAGGATCATCCAGCTTCGTCATCCGAGCGACGACGTCAGCGGACAGGAGGTCGCGGTGCTCACGCACGCGCCCAATGTGCCGCCGCCGATCACTCGCACGCATCCGACCAAGGTGATCGTGAACCTCGAAGTGATCGAGAAGACGCTTCGGCTCGCGGACAGCGTCCAGTACGCGGCATGGACGTTCGGCGGGGAAGTGCCGGGTTCGTTCATCCGCGTTCGCGAAGGCGATCTCGTCGAGCTTCATCTCAAGAACGACGCGTCGAGCACGATGCCGCACAACATCGACCTGCATGCAGTGACGGGGCCGGGCGGTGGCGCCAAGGCCTCACTCACGCTCCCCGGTCACGAATCGGTCTTCACGTTCTCCGCGATGAATCCCGGCCTGTTCATGTATCACTGCGCCATGTCGCCGGTGCCGATGCACATCGCCAACGGCATGTACGGCTTGATCCTGGTGGAGCCGAAGGGCGGCCTGCCGAGCGTGGACAAGGAGTTCTACGTGATGCAGAGCGAGTTCTACACCAAGGGGAAGTACGGTGAGCACGGCGTGCAGACACTCGACATGGAGAAGGGCATCGACGAGCGGCCCACTTATGTCGTGTTCAACGGCGGTGTCGGCGCAATAACGGGAGACGGCGCACTCAAGGCCAAGGTCGGCGACCGGGTGCGGATGTTCGTTGGAAACGCGGGTCCGAACCTCACCTCGAGCTTTCACGTGATCGGCCAGATCTTCGAAAACGTGTACGGCGAGGGTGGCAGCACGAACGCGGAACACAACGTCCAGACCACGCTCATTCCCGCCGGCGGCTCCGCGGTGGTCGAGTTCGGGGCCACGGTGCCGGGTGATTTCGTCCTCGTCGATCACGCGATCTTCCGCGCGTTCAACAAGGGCACGCTCGGGATTCTCACCATCTCGGGGCCCGAAAACAAGAAGATCATCGCTGAGGTGCAGTCGGGCCTCACGGGGACTCCGGCGAAATGAACGCCGCGCCGGCACTCCGCGCGCTCGGCGCGTTCGCTGCGCTCCTCACAGGGATGGTGCG
>JADGQS010000045.1 GCA_017881585.1 Gemmatimonadaceae bacterium
TCCCTCACGTACTTCGCGACCGCCATCATCTCAGCGGGCTTCATCTTGTCCTTGAACGAGACCATGTCCTCGTTCTTGCCCTTGGTGAGGACCTTCACCACGGAATCGTCGCTTCGCGCGCCGACGAACGCGGCGTCGAACGTGTAGATCTTCGGGAACTTCTCCTTCATCGTCTTGGGCGGACGACCGACGACGCCGTGGCACTTCTTGCAGTGCTCGTCGTAGAGCGCCTTGCCGTCGGCCTGGGCGGCGGCGCGGCTCGCCGCGGCGGCACTGGTGAGCACGAGCGCGATCATCATTGAGCGGATTTTCATGGCTTCTCCTTGGGCTTTCTGGGCTCGGGAAACGTGTCGACGAACTCTTCCTTCGCGGTCTGCCAGTTCTTGCCGCGCAGCGAGGAGAGGTACCGCGAGAGCTCCTCGATCTCCTGGTGCGAGAGGACGGGCGGGCCGAACGCCGGCATCTTCGAGCCGGTGTGGAACCGCGACGGATCCTCGATGAAGCTGTGGATGTATGCCGCCGAGTGTCTCAATCCGACCTCGGTGAGCTCGGGTGAATCCTTGGCATCGCCCTTCCGGTCCGCGCCGCCCTTGCCGGCGACGATGTGGCAGCCGCCGCACTGCTGGCGCTCGAACAGCGCGCGTCCGGCGCGTTCCGGCGAGTTGAGCACGCGCCCGACCTCGGGCGCGATGGCGGTCGGCTTCGGCTCGCGGATGCTCGCGCCGAGGAGCAGCACGATGCCGCCGAGCAGGCCGAAGAGCGAGATCCGCGCCACCGGGCGGCGGTTGAACGCGCGCGCGCTCCGGCGGTCGAAGAACGGAAGCAGCAGGAGCACGAGCACGAGCACGCCGGGAACGCCGACCGCGGCGACGCTCTCCATCGAGCCCGGCACGAGCTTGAGCAGCTGGAAGAACGGCAGGAAATACCATTCCGGCCGCGGCACGTACGACGAATCGGACGGATCCGCGGGGAGCTCGAGTCCCGCGCCCACGAAATGTCCCACCAGGAAGAGCAGGAGGACGAGCGAAGTGGCGATCACCGCGTCGAGCACGACGATGTCCGGCCAGAAGCGCACGCCCGCTTTCTTGCTCGCGGCGTAGCTCTCGGCGTAGTAGCGGTGATACTCGGGGCTGTCCGTCCTCGCCGGCGCGTTCAGTTCGAGCACACCCGTTCGGGGCGCGATGCCGTTGCGCACGACGAGCGTGAGGTGCAGGAGCGCGATTCCGGCAAGCAGCGCCGGCAGGAGGAGCACGTGCAGCGCGTAGAATCGCGTGAGCGTCGCGACGCCGAGCTGTGCGCCTCCGCGCAGCAGCTTGACGATCACCGCGCCGACGACCGGCGTCGTGCCCGCGATGTTCGTGCCGACCTGCGTGGCCCAGTACGCCTTCTGGTCCCACGGCAGCAGGTAGCCGGTGAATCCGAAGCCGAGCACGATGCCGAGCAGGGCCACGCCCAGCAGCCAGTTGAGCTCGCGGGGGTACTTGTACGCCCCCATCGAGAACACGCGGATCGCGTGCGCGACCACGAGGATGACCATCGCAGAGGCGCCCCAGTGGTGGATCCCGCGAAGGAGCGCGCCGCTCGCGACGCTGTGCTCGAGGTAGCGGATGCTGTCGTAGGCGTGGTCCGGCGACGGCGCGTAGTACATCGCGAGGATGGTGCCGGTCGCCGCCTGCACCAGGAACACCGCGAGCGTCGCGCTGCCGAGGGTGTGCCACCAGGTGAGGTCGCGCGGCATCCTGCGGTCGAGCAGGGTCCTGCGAATTCCAACGAGGTCGATGCGCTCGTCGAGCCATTTCGAGAGTCGGTTCATCGCGCTACGCCTCGATCTTGTCGGAGACGCCGAGCCGGTAGTCGCGGTAGTTCACGAACACCGCGCTGTCGCGAATCTCGACCTGCAGCTCGTCGAGGGGACGAGGCGGCGGTCCGGCGAGGACTTCGCCCGTCTTGACGTCGAACTGCCCGCGATGGCACGGGCAGAAGAAGTGTTTCAGGTCCTTGTCGTACACGTAGCTGCAGCCGAGATGGGTGCAGTGCCCGTTGTAGGCCTTGAACTTGTCGCCGTCCTCCGTGTACAGCCACACGCCGTTGAGCGAGCGGCTCTCGACCCAGGCGTCCTGCAGCTCCTGCACGAAGTTCACGCGGACGGGAACGCCGACGTCGAGCAGGGCGATGTCGTCGGCGACTTTCACCCAGCCGTCCGCGCGCGGCTGCGGGAGGCTCGGCGAGACGAACGAACGAACGACCGGAAATCCGACGAGCACGGCGCTTACACCGGCGCACGCCGCGCTCACCTTGACGAGGAATCCTCTCCGGCCTTCATCCGGGCGCGCGGATTCAGCGCCCATTTCGACATGGTCATCCATGAGGGAGCAGTCTCGGTTTTGCGGACCCTCAATGGCATCGGGACTAACCCTGAATTTCTGTAGGACATTGCCCGACACGGCAAGCACTCGTCTTACGTGATCAGCTTTCTCCCTTCCGGCCTTCGTCCATTTTCCCTTCCATCTGGCGCCGCCACTTGTCGATTTCGGCGTGATTCCCCGACAACAACACGCCGGGAACCTCGTGGCCGCGATACTCCGGCGGGCGCGTGTAACTCGGCGCCGAGATGCCGCGGCCGAAGAAGGAATCCGTGCGCGCGCTGTCCATGTCGCTCATCGCGCCGGGCAGCAGGCGAACGGTGGCATCGATCACGGCGAGCGCGGCGGACTCACCGCCGCTCAGCACGAAATCGCCAAGCGAGATCTCCTCGGTCGCGAGGTGATCGGCGACGCGCTGGTCGACGTCCTTGTAGTGACCGCAGAGGAGTGTGAACTCTTCGAGCGTCGAGAACCGTTCCGCGTCGGCGTGCCGGAACCGGCGGCCGCGCGGAGAGAGCAGGATGATCGGCGGCTTCGCGCCGATCGCCTCGACCGCCTCGAAGAACGGTGCGGGCTTCATGACCATGCCGGCGCCGCCGCCGTACGGCGCGTCGTCGACGGTGCGATGCTTGTCGTGCGTGTAGTCGCGCAAGTCGACGAGCTGGTATTTCACGAGGCCGGCGGCCGCGGCGCGCGCCGGAATCGAGAGCCCGAGCGGGCCCTCGAAGAACTCCGGGAAGATCGACACGACGCGAATGGTCAGCATCGCGCTCACGCGCCGCCGCCGAAGAACAGTTCGTCCGGAATCGAGACCGTGATGCTGCGATCGGCGCGATTCACGTGTCGCACGAACTGTTCGTTGAAGGGGAGTGCGACGTCGCCGCGGGCCGTGTGCACGTCGAGCAGCACGCCGTGCGGGACTGGGTACCAGGCGCGCACTTCGCCGAACTGTGCGCCGCTCTCGTCGAGCACGCGCATGCCGCCGAGTTCGTGGAGGAAGACTTCGCCGTCCTCGGGCTCGGTGAGTTCCCCGCGCGGCACGAGCAGATGGCGGCCGTTCCATCGCTCGGCTTCCGTGCGATCCGTGACGGCGTCGAGCGTGACGAGCAGGCCGCCCTTGAACGGCCGGCTCGCGAGGACCTTCAGCGCGCGCATCTCGCCGCTCGCCGGGTCACGCCAGACCTCGCCGGAGGCGGTGCCCTGAAAGACGCGAGCGCCGGACGCGAACATCACGTCCGGCGCGTCCGTCAACAATTCCACCACGAGCTCGCCGCGCACGCCGTGCGCGCGGCGCACGCGGCCGACGAGCGCGTAGCCTTGCGTAGAGCTCAGCCTTCCTTCAGCGGCACGGCCTCCGCGCTCTTCTTGGCGGCAAGCCGCACTTCGTGGCGGTCCTTGAGGACGCCGGCCTTCCGGAGGAGCGAGCGCACGGTGTCGCTCGGCAGCGCGCCGTTGTCCATCCAGTAGTTGGCGCGCGCGACGTCGAGGTTCAGCGCGAGGTCACCGCTGCGAGGAGCGTACTGGCCGATGATCTCGATGAACTTTCCGTCGCGCGGGCTGCGTGAGTCGGCGACGATGATACGGTAGGTCGGCGCCTTCTTGCGGCCGGCGCGGCGGAGGCGGATGCGGACTGCCATTTGATTCTCCTCGGTAAGACGGTGACGGTACTGCGCCGAGCTCATCGCGATGCCGGAGTTTCCGGTACGCACTCGGGAACTGCGACTGAAAGCTGTCGACTGACAGCTGTCAGGTGACAGCTTCCAGACCTAAGGAATGCCTCCAAACATACCCGGCGGCATTCTTCCCCCTGTGGCTCCGGACATTTTTTTCATCATCTTTTGCATATCGCGGAACTGCTCGAGCAGCCGGTTCACCTCGCTGATCGGCCGGCCGCAGCCCTTTGCCACCCGCAATCTGCGCGAGCCATTCAGCAGATCCGGCTTCTTGCGCTCCTCATTCGTCATCGACAGCACGATCGCCTCGACCCACTTGATCCGGCGCGGATCGGCGTTCGCCTGTTTCAGCATCTTCGTGTTCACGCCCGGCAGCATCTTCAGGACGCCTTCGAGCGGGCCGAGCTTCTGGATCTGCTTCATCGCCGCGAGGAAGTCGTTCAGGTCCATCCCTTCGCGGCGGACTTTCTTCTCGAGCTTCTTCGTCGCCTCGGTGTCGAAGGTCTCCTGCGCCTTCTCCACCAGCGAGAGGATGTCGCCCTGCTGGAGGATCCGTCCGGCCATGCGGTCCGGGTGGAACTCCTCGAGGGCGTCCGTCTTCTCGCCTGTGCCGATGTACTTGATCGGCTTTCTCGTGACCCCATAGATGGAAAGCGCCGCGCCGCCCCTCGCGTCGCCGTCGAGCTTCGTGAGGATCACGCCGGTCACACCCAAGGCGGTGTCGAAACCCTGCGCGATCTTCACTGCCTCCTGGCCGGTCATGCCGTCGGCCACGAGCAGAATCTCATCAGGCCGCACCGCATCCTTCAGGCGGCGCAGCTCGTTCATCATCTCCTCGTCGATCTGCAGGCGGCCCGCGGTGTCGAGTATGACGACGCGATCCCGCTCGCGGCGCGACACCTCGAGTCCCGCGCGCGCGATCTTCACGACGTCCTGCGTGGAGCGGTCCGCGAACACGGGGATGCCGAGTTCGCCGCCGAGCGTCTCGAGCTGGTCGATGGCCGCGGGACGGTAGACGTCGAGCGCAATCATCCGAACTTGTCTCCCTTCCGCCCTCAATTTTCGCGCGAGCTTCGCCGCGGTCGTCGTCTTTCCGGAACCCTGCAACCCGACCATCATCACGACCGTCGGCGGGACGCTCGAAAGCTTGAGCCCCTCGCGGCGCTCGCCGAGCATCGCGGTGAGCTCGTCGAAGACGATCTTCACCAGCTGCTGCGCAGGACTGACCGTGCGCAGCTGCGACACGCCAACCGCCCGCTTGGTGACGCGTTCGAGGAACTCGCCGGTCAGCTGGAAGTTGACATCGGCCTCGAGCAGGACGCGCCGCACGTCGCGGAGCCCGTCCTTGATGTCGGCTTCGGACAACGTGCCACGGCCGCGG
This sequence comes from Gemmatimonadaceae bacterium, assembly GCA_017881585.1. Taxonomy (GTDB): domain Bacteria; phylum Gemmatimonadota; class Gemmatimonadetes; order Gemmatimonadales; family Gemmatimonadaceae; genus Fen-1231. Next base: position 5,418 of record JADGQS010000045.1, read on the forward strand.
AGCTTCGCGAACGTGGCTTCAAGCTTGGAGGAGAGCTCGTCGAACATTGAGCCTTGAAGCTTACCCTGGAACGTGCCGTTATCCAAGGGGAAACAGCGGTCATTTTCGCCACAGACGAGTAATCGGTCGTTGGTCATTGGTCGTTGGTCATCAGCACAGCCAAGTACCAAGAACCAATGACCAACGACCGATTACTCGTTGTGGGGTCAGTCTCCCGCGCTAGTCGACAACCGCTCGCGGGACTAGTTTAGACCAACGTGACCGCGCCCCAGTTGCCGTCCGAGCTGCCGCTCCTGGCGCTCCGCTCGACGATCGTCTTTCCCCACGGCACCATCGCCGTGCAAATGGGCGCCCCCGACAACCTCGCGCTGCTGCGCGCGCATCCGGAGCCCGGCGCCCTGGTGCTGCTCGCCGTGGCGCTCGGCGACGATGCGCAGGATCCGGCACGGCTCGAGGCGCGGGTGGGCGTGTTCGCGCGCGTGAAGGATCGCAGCAGCGCGGGCGCCGAGACGATCCAGGTGACGCTGGAAGGCCTCGCGCGGGTGCGCATCGGCGCGCTGTCGAAACGCATCCCCTTCCCCGTCGCGCTGGTCGAGCGCACCGAGGAGATCGCCGCGCAGGGTGATGCGGCCCGCGCGCTCATGGACCGGATCGTCGTCACGGCGGATGCGCTCGTCGAGCGCAACGAACAGTTCCCTGCCGAGGTGCCGGGGCTTCTCCGCCGCGTGACCGGTGACCCGTCGCGATTCGCCGATCTCGCCGCGTCGCACGGCAACCTGCGCATCGCCGAGCGCGACGAAGCGCTGCAGCGGCTCGACGTCGCCGCGCGGCTCGAATTCGTCGCCTCGAGGTGGGAGAAGGAAGTCGCCCGCGCGACGGTCCTCGAGGAGGTCAAGCAGCAGACGGAGGTGAAGGTCGAGCAGCACCATCGCGAGTTCTATCTCAGGCAGCAACTGCAGGCGATTCGCGCCGAGCTGGGCGAGCGCGACCCGATGGAGAGCGACGCGCAGGAGCTCATGCGCCAGATCGACGCGGCCAACCTCCCGGAGCGGGTCGCGCAGGAAGCGCGGCGCGAAACAGAGCGGCTGCGGGCGCTGTCGCCGGCGTCGAGTGAATACCAGGTGCTGCGGAACTACGTCGAGTGGGTGCTCGCGCTGCCGTGGCACGCGCGCTCCGGCGACGAGGACATCGCGCTCGAGAAAGTGGAGGCCGCGCTCGACACACGGCATTACGGGCTCGAGGAGGCGAAGGAGCGCATCCTCGAATACCTGTCGGTGCGCAAGCTGCTCAAGCAGAGCGGCGGCTACTCGCACGGGCCGATCCTGTGCTTCGTCGGGCCGCCGGGAACCGGCAAGACGTCGCTCGGCGAGGCGATCGCGCAGTCGATCGGGCGCGCGTTCTATCGCATCTCGGTCGGCGGCGTGAGGGACGAGGCCGAAATCCGCGGACATCGCCGCACGTACGTGGGATCGCTGCCGGGACTGATCCTGCAGGCGCTGCGCCGCGTGCAGGTGTGCGATCCCGTCCTGATGATCGACGAGATCGACAAGATGCAGGGCGGCGGACCAAGCGGTGATCCGCTCGCCGCGATGCTGGAGGTGCTCGACCCGCAGCAGAACGCGTCGTTCGTGGATCACTATCTCAACCTGCCGTTCGACCTGCGGCCGGTGCTGTTCATCTGCACGGCGAACAACCTCTTCGACATTCCGCCGGCGCTGCGCGACCGCATGGAAGTCATTCGCATCGCGGGCTACACGGTGGAGGAGAAGGTGGAGATCGCGTGGCGCTACCTGTTGCCGCGCCTCGTGACCGAACACGGCATCACGGATCTCGACCTGCAGTTCACCGATGAAGCGCTCTCGACGATCTCGAGCAGATATTCACGAGAGGCAGGACTGCGCGGATTCGAGCGAAGTCTCTCGGCGCTGATGCGGCGTCGCGCGCGACGCAAGGCGCAGGGCGAGCAGGGCGCGTGGATCGTGGACGCGGCGCGCATCGAAGAAGCCCTCGGCTCGCCCCGTTACTCTTCGGACGAAGCCGAAATCGAGCCGGAGATCGGCACCGTCACGGGCCTGGCATGGACCGCGGCCGGCGGCGAGCTCATGACGATCGAGGCGCTGCGCATGCCTGGCAGCGGCAAGCTCACCGTCACGGGACAGCTGGGCGACGTGATGCGTGAATCCGTGGACGCGGCGTGCTCGTACGTACGCTCACGGGCACGCGCGCTGCGAATCGTGGACGCGGAGATGAAGGCCACCGATCTCCACATTCACTTCCCGGCCGGGTCGGTTCCCAAAGATGGACCGAGCGCCGGCGTGGCCGTGACGCTGGCGATCGCGAGCGTGATGAGCCGGCGCGCCGTGCGCCGCGACGTGGCGGTCACCGGCGAGGTGACCCTGCGCGGACGTGTGCTGGAAATCGGAGGCGTGAAGGAGAAAGTGCTTGCCGCGTATCGATCGGGACTCCGCAACGTGATGCTGCCGCTGGCGAACGAGAAGGACCTGCGCGAGGTGCCGACGGCCATCCGCGAGCACGTCAGGTTCTCCTTCGTGAGCACGATGGACGAGGTACTCACCGAGTTGCTGCTGCCGCCTGCGAGCTCAGCCTTCGCAGACGCCGACGCTGCGCCGGAGGATGAGGCAAGCGATGGAAGATCGAAGATGGAAGATGGAGGCAGTCTTGGCGTGAGGGCCGATACGTAGACCGCCGAGCCCCGGTAAACCGTCAGTCTTCGATCTTCCATCTTCCATCTTTCATCTTCCATCTTCGGTCGCCGTCATTGAACTACACCCGCCTGTGGCTCGACGTACTCCTCGGCTCAGTCTCGGGAGGCGTGACCAGCTGGGTCGCCGTCGTCCTGATCTTCCGCCCCTACGAACGAACGTTCGGCCTTCACGGCGCGATCCCGAAGAACAAGGCGCGGCTCGCGAAGACGATCGGCAAGACGGTCGGGGAGCGACTGCTGACGTCCGCGGACATCATCGAGGAACTGCAGCGCTCGGGGCTTCGCGAGGCGATCGAGGCGAAGCTGGCCGACGTCGCCGTCGCCGCGCTCGAGCGCGATCGCGGACCGCTGCGCGAGCTGTTGCCGCCCGCCGTGGTCGGCGAGCTCGAACGGCTGATCGCCGAGGCCGGCCCTGATACGGCGGCGGCGTACGAGCGTTACGTCGCGACCGAAGCATTCGAGGAGCAGGTGCGCGCGTTCGTCGCGCGCTCACGCAAAGACGTGCCGCCGGACGAAACGGGGACGGAGCTCACCACCGAGCGCCGCACGGGACTCGCCGGAAAGGCCGCCGGCATGGCGGCCGGCCTCATCGACGACGTGATCGTGCGGTGGGCGTTGCGGGCGGCGCGCTCTGAGCGGGCGCGATCGATGGCGGTGGAGGCGGTGCGCGGCGCGGGAGTCGCGCTGCTCGACCGTCCGCTCGGCAGGCTCGGCCGCTGGCTTCCCGACGATGCGCCGCGCCGCCTGGTCGCGACCGCGGCGCCGGCCGTGTGGGACCAGATCATCGAGAGGCTTCCGGCGCTCCTCGAGACCGTGGACATCCCCGCGATGGTGGAACGGAAGGTGCTCGGCTTCAGCACCCAGCGCGTCGAAGATCTCGTGCGCGGCGTGACTCAGCGCGAACTCAATCTGATCGTGCAGTTAGGCTATGTGCTCGGCGGGGCGATTGGGGCTGCGCAGTTCGTGCTGGAGTCGTTGGTGCGCCGGTGACGATCGTCTCGGTCGCTGGATCCCACCGCACGCACGCACCGAGGGAGACCATCACGGCGCAGAGCGTCAACGCCGGACGCCACACCCGGCGCAGCTGGATCCAGAGCACTTCGATTCGCGACCGCATCACGTCCTCCGGGACTCATGGCTTCATCAACTTCACCTTCGTGATATCGAACAGACGCGTCGCTGCGCCCGCTGGAACATCCGTGAAGAGCACCACCGGCTTTCCCTGCACCGTGACCGCCGCGAGCTCGACCGACCTTCCCTTCCCCGCGAACTTCCTCGTCGTGCCGCTGCCGCCCGCCGCGTGCGCCGTCTTGAAGCGTTTCTCGATCGTCTGCTCCATCAGGTCGCGGAACTGCGCGGCGTCGACCGGCGAATCCCACACGGTGAGCCAGGTGAGACCCGCGCCCCGCGATGTATTGACGACCAAGTACCGGTCACCTTCCCATCCTGCCGCGCCGCGGGCCGCGATGTCCGCGTCGCCGAGATGCTGGAACAGGTAGAGCCTCGTCTCGAACTCTCCCAGGTCGTTCTCATAGACGACCGAGCCGGCCTCGGGTTTCGGGAACAGCACCCGCGTCGGCACGTCGAGCGAATCGAGGAACCGGTCCGGGTGCATGACCTGCTTGGTGGATGTCGGCGGCGGCCTGAACGGCATCTGGCCCGGCCGCTTTTCCTTGAAGTGACGAACGAACTCGGCGCCGCTCAGGTACGGAAAGAGCAGGGATTCCTGGATGAACATCGGCGCGGTGGCGAACACGGGCATCGTGCCCTGGGCGTCACGAATCATCTGGCGCACGCGCTCCCAGCCGCCGGGCAGCGCCATCGCGAAGTTGTTGCCGCCGAGCATCGCGCTCATCTGCTCGAACACCGCCTCTCCCTCGATGACCGCCTGGACGGCGCTCGTGCGGTCGTTGTCGCCGTGTTCCTTTTCGAGCGAGTCCAGCGGGAAGTACTGGTCCTGCAGGGCGTGCACGAGCTCGTGCGTGATCGTGATCGTGATCATCTCGGGCGTCACCGCGCCCGGGCCGGTGCCTTCCGTGCCGACGACGTAGAGGACCTTCGTGGCGGGGTCGTAGTAGCCGACGACCTGCTCGGTGAGGAGGCCGAGCATGAACTTGCGCAGGTCGAGCGTGTCGGGGATCAGGCCGAACAGCTTGTACGTTCGCTCGGCGCCGGCGAGTTCGAGCGCGGGAAGGTCCTCGTCGAATTTCTTCTCCAGGAAACTCCGGACTTCATCCTTCGATCTCGACTCGACTTTGGGAGGCGTCTTGAATTTGAGGCCCACCGACTTTTCGATGGCGGGAATCGCCGTGGCGACTTCCTTCGCGTACGGACCGGTACCGACGGGACGGTCCGGCTGGCAGGCGGCGAAGACCGGGAGAAATGCGAGGGCGAGTGTGGCCGCCGCGGAGGTGCGCAGTTTCATTCAGCCGATGACCCGGTCGAGATACCAACCGATGAGAGAGGAACCGAAGAGCAATGTGAAGAGCGCGGCCGGCGCGAGGAACACCCCGAACGGAACGAGCGGGGTCTCGAAGGTTTCGCCGCGTGTGCGCGCGCGAAGAAAGCCGACGGGATACACGACGAGGAGAAACGCCGCCGCGGCAAAGAACGCGCCGACGAAGATCGTGAGGAGCGCCCGGCTTGGCCCGAGCGCGACGCCGACCATCGCCATGAGCGTCGTGTCGCCGAAGCCCATCGCCTCCTTCTTCAGCGCCACTTCGCCCAGCCAGCCGATGATGGTGACCGCGCCGGCGCCGACGCACGCGCCGAAGACCGCGTCCACCGGCGACGCGAACGGATCCTGCACCATGAGCCAGGCGCCGATGAGGCTCGTCATGCCGCCGAAGACCAGCCCCGTGATCGTGAAGCCGTCGGGAATCAGGTAGTGCTTGGCGTCGGTCACGGCGATGCCGAACAGGATCGTCGCGAACACCGCGACCCGCAGCGCGATGAAGCCGGGACCGAACCACCACACCGACGCGACCCACGCGAGCCCGACCAGCGCCTCGACGATCGGGTAGATGCTGGAGATGGGGAGCCCGCAGCTGCGGCACTTCGCGCGGAGGACGAACCAGGAGACGACGGGAACGTTATCGTACCACGCGATGCCGCCGCCGCAGCGCGGGCAGCGCGAGCGGGGACGCACCACCGATTGCTCCGCCGGCCAGCGCGCGATGCAGACATTCAGGAACGAGCCGACGCTCGCGCCGACGAAGAACACGAGAACGAAAAAGAAGGCGATCATGCGCGCAGCGCCCAGAGCATGATGCCGGCCGCGACCGAGACGTTCAGCGACTCGACGTCGGCGGCCATCGGCAGGCCGACGATCTTGTCCGACATTTCGCGCACGGTTGCGCTCAGTCCGGCGCCTTCGTTGCCGACCGCGAGGGCGAGGCGGCGCGGAGCCTTCATGGTGTCGACCGCGTCGCCCCCCGCGTCGGCGCCCCAGAGCGCGACATGCTGCGATGCCAGAAATGCGGCCAGCTCCTCCGGCGCCGCGAGTACGGTCGGGAGACGAAAGTGCGCGCCCACACCGCTTCGCACGGCCTTCGCATTCCACAGATCGGCCGTGCCCGGCAGCGCGATGACCGCCGCCGCGCCGAGCGCCGCGGCGGTGCGCACGAGCGTGCCGGCGTTGCCGGGATCCTGGATGGCGTCGAGCACGAGGAGGCGCGTGGTTTCGGCGAGCGTGAGGGAGGACAGGGCGTGCGTGGGCACGTCGGCGACGGCGAGAATTCCCTGCGTATGCTCGGTCTCGGCCGCCGAGAGGAAATCCTTCTCGTCCACTTCGACGCATTCTATGTTGCGGTGCGCCAGCGCGTAAAGCAGGGCCGCTCCGCGCGGTGATTCGGCGACCGCGGCGGTACGCAGTACGCCGCGCACCGCGACGGGCGAGCGGAGCAATTCTTCGACGGTGCGCACGCCTTCCGCGACGAATTGCGATCGTCGTTCCCTCGCCTTGCGACGCTTGAGATCCCTCGCTAGGGTCAACAGTTGCACGTCACTCCTCTCGCCATGCCGCGTTTCCGGTGAACACTTCCAACAAGCTATATCGGGTCTCCCTGAAGACGCTCCGCCTGCTCCGTGCGTTTCTCTTCCTAGCCCTTCCAGCGGCGGCGCTCGGCGCATGCGCGGTATCGCAGCAGAAGGAAGTGCGGATGGGCACGAACTACTCCGCGCAGATCGCGCAGCAGCTCCCGCTCATCAGGGACCCCGAGGCGCTGCGATACATGAACGTGCTGGGCGACTCGCTCGCGAAAGTCACGGACCAGCGCGATCTCCAGTGGCATTTCAACATCGTGGACAGCAAGGAGGTCAACGCGTTCGCGGTTCCGGGCGGCTACGTGTACGTGAATCGCGGGCTCATCGAGCGCGCGCAGACCATGAGCGAGGTGGCCGGCGTGATCGGGCACGAGATCGGGCACGTGACGCGTCGCCATTCGATCAGGCAGATGCAGAAGGCGCAGGGCGCCAACATCGGCATGTCGCTCGGCTGCATCCTCACGCGCATCTGCGGATCCGGTCTCGCCACGACGGCGATGGACGTCGGCGCCGGCGGTCTCTTCGCGCACTTCAGCCGCGGCGATGAGATCGAGGCCGACGACGAGGGCATCCGCACCATGATCAAGGCCGGCATCGATCCGAACGGGATTCCCGAGATGTTCCGGGTGCTGCTCGACGAGCGAAAGAAGAGTCCCGGCGCGGTGGACGCCTTTTTCGCGACGCATCCGATGGAAGAGGACCGGATCGCGGCGGCGCAGGCGCTGATCCGCACGTTTCCCCCGGCGCAGTTGGAGGGGCTGACGAGGGACTCGCAGAACTTTCATGCGTTCAAGGAGAGGCTGGCTTCGCTACCGCCGTCGCCGGAAGTCAAGAAATAGTGGGGAGTCGCGAGAGAAGTGGCGAGTGATGCGACCTGCTCAGAAGTGGGGAGATCTCCCCACTCGCCTCTCGCTACTCGGTTCTCCCCACTCCCCACTCACCCTGGCCACTCCCCACTGGTCTCGCCACTCGCCACTAGCAGTTAGAGCCGTGAGATGAATTCCGTCACGAGCATCGCAAACCTCTCTGCCGCAGCAGCGCCGACCGCAACCACCTCCGCATGACTCAGCGGCGCGCCCGAAATCCCCGCCGCCGCATTCGTGATGAGGCTGATCCCCGCCACCTCCATCTTCATCGCCGCGGCCACGATCGCCTCCGGCACCGTCGACATCCCCACCGCATCCGCGCCGAGCGTCGCGAGCATTCTCACCTCGGCGGGGGTCTCATAGTTCGGCCCCAGGAGGCCGGCGTACACGCCTGACCGCACCGGCACGCCGGTCTTCGTCGCGCAGGCGCGCAGCAGCGCGACGAGCCGCGGCGACCAGGGTGCCGACATGTCGGGGAAACGCTCGTCGGTCGGCTCCACGGCGCCGAAGAGCGGATTCCGGAACATCAGGTTGAGGTGATCCTCGATGATCATCAGGTCTCCCGGCGCGAACGCGCGGGAGATTCCACCGGCGGCGTTCGAGACGAACAGCACACGCGCGCCGAGCGCGTGCAGCACGCGCACCGGATACGCCGCGGTGCGGGCGCCATGGCCTTCGTACATGTGAACGCGGCCCGCGAGCGCGAGCACCTCGCGGCCTCCGAGCGTGCCGTGAATGAGCTCCCCTCGATGGCCGGCGACGTTCGTCGCGTGGAAACCGGGAATCTCCGCGTATGGCACACGCACCGGATTCTCGATGCGCGCGGCGAGGTCGCCCAGTCCGCTGCCGAGCACGATCGCCGCGACGGGCGCGACCGGCGCGCGCGCGCCAAGCCGCGATCGCACGCCGTCGGCCGCGGCCCGCGCCGCCGCGGCGCCGTTCCCGCTCGCGGGACTCATGCCGTCTCCGCACGCAGCAGCGCGAACTCGCGGTCGACCAGGGCGAGGAGGGCGCGCCGCTCGTCGTCGGGGAGGAACGCGCTCTCGAATCCGTTGCGGGCGAGCGTGCAGAGCTCGTCCAGGCTGAACTCCAGTTCCTTCGCGGCGTGTGCGTACTCGGCGATGAGCGTCGTCCCGCTCATGAGCCGGTTGTCGGTGTTCAGCGTCACGCGCATGCCGCGTTCGAAATACGCGCGCAGCGGATGCGACTCGTAGTCCTTCGCCGCATGCGTCTGGACGTTGCTGGTGAGGCACGCCTCGATCGCGATGCCGTTTTTCGCGAGCTCATCGGTGAGCCGCGGATCCTCGATGAGCCGCGTGCCGTGCCCGATGCGCTGCGCACCGCAGACGTGCACCGCGTCGGCCACCGACTCGGGTCCCGCGCCCTCGCCGGCATGGCAGGTGCAGAACATGCCGTGCTCGCGCGCGTGCAGGAACGCGGCGCGATGCGCGGACGCGGGATGTCCCGCCTCGCCCCCGGCGAGGTCGAAGCCCACGACGCCCTTCCCCTGGAACGCGACCGCGAGCCGCGCGAGCTCGAGCGAGACGTCTGGCGAGAGATGGCGCAGTCCGCACACGATGATGCGCCCCACGATCCCGTGCGCGGCCTGCGCGCGGGCGAGCCCGCGCAGCGACGCCTCCACGGCCTCTTCGAGCGACATGCCCCACCGCTGATTGAGAACGGGCGCGAAGCGAACCTCGATGTAGCGCACGCCATCGGCGGCCGCGTCCTCGCCGAGCTCGAACGAGATCCGCTCGAGCGCACGCTCGCTCTGCATCACGCCCAGCGTGACGTCGAATCGCGTGAGGTAATCCTCGAGATGGCGGGCGTCGCGCACGTACATGTGGTGCGCGAGCGCATTGGCCGACGTCTCGGGCATGGGCACGCCGTACTCGCGGCCGAGGTCGAGCAGGGTCGTCGGACGCACCGACCCGTCGAGGTGGCAGTGCAGCTCGGCCTTGGGAATGCGCCTGAGCAGGGCGTCCGAAATCGGCGTCACCCCTGCTCCTCCGCCGAGCGCAGGGCTCGTGCAGAGACGATGCGGAGGACAGTGCCGCCCGCGAGCGGCGCGTCGAGTGCGACGGGCAGGCCGCGGCTGTCGGTCACCGCGCGGGTGCCGGCGACGATCTCGTCGGCTTCGCTCGCGTCGAACGCGCGCACGGCGTCGAGAATCGTCCGCCCATGCTCCACCGACAGCGCGGTGCCGTTCACGAACACGCGCAGCGTCGCGGGCTCCGTCATCGGGGCGCGGGGACGAGGCGCGGCGCGGCGTCGGGTCTGATGACTCCGCCCGGCAGCGATCGCGCGAACGCGATGAGCGCGTCGAGGTCGACGACACCGAGCGGCTCCTGCTTCAGCGCCACGTTCGCGAGGCCGAGACCGTCGCCGCCGGTGGCGAGGAAGTCCGTGAAGGCGACGGTGTATTGCCGCACGTCGTCGAGCGGCGCGCCGCCGATCGCCGCCGACACGATGCGCGCACCCGGGGCCCGGGTGAGGTCGAACTGCGCGATCACGCCGCTCACGTGCACGCGAGGCGCGCCGCGCACGACGAACGATTCGAGATAGGCGCGCAGGTCCTTTCCGCGCACGGTCACCCGCACGAGCATGTTGCCGAACGGCTGGATCTCGAAGAGCGAACCGTACGACACCGGGCCGGCCCGAAGGTCGGCGCGAATGCCGCCGTTGTTCATGACGGCGACGTCGGCGTGCGCGGCGGCGCGCTGCGCGTCGGCGATGAGGTTGCCGAGCGCAAACTGGTCGCCGCGGCGAGGCATGTCCTCCGCCACGGTGGCGATGGGACGCGCGACGAGCGACGCGACGCCCTGCGTGGCGCCGCGCAGGAGCGCCTCGATCTGGCGGTCCGGCGTGATCGAATCGGTGTTGACGACGCGGACCTCCTCGCGCGTGTTTGCGCGGGCGGCCCGGTCGACGGGAAGGTCGATCACTCCAATGGCGCGGCCCGACGACATCGCCTGCACGATCGGGATTCCCCGCACGACGGTGTTCACCAGTGAATGCGTGTGGCCGCTCACGATCGCGTCCACGGGCTCAGTGAGCCGCTGGGCAAGATCGATAATTTCGCCACGGCAGCCGGTGTCGCGGCTGCAGAATGCGCCGTCGTGCTCGACGACCACCACGAGATCCGCTCCCCTGGCGCGCAGCGACTTCGCATGCGCGTTCACCGTCGCGACCGGATCGTCGAACCGCAGCCCCGCGACGTTCGACGCCTTCGTGGTGCTCGGCGTGAGCATCGTCGCGATGCCCACGATCCCGATCTTCACGCCGCCGCGATCGACGATCGTGTCCTGCCGGATCCAGGGGACGTTGCTGCCGTCCGTTGCATTTCGCACGTTCGCGGCGAGCATCGCGTAATGCGCCTGACTGATTCTCGCGCGTAGGGTGTCGACGCCCCAGTCGAATTCGTGGTTGCCGATCGCCGAGGCCGCGAGGCCGAGCGCGTTGAACAGCTCGGTGACCGGGCGGCCGTAGGCGAGGTTCGACGCAGGGGTTCCCTGGAACTCATCGCCCGCGTCGAGATAGACCGAAGCGCACGAACCGCTGCACTCCGATTCGGCGCGGCGGATCATCGCCGCGACCTGTGCGGCGCCGCCGCGCATGCCGAAGCTGCCGTCGGGCCGTGGCTCGAGCGCGCCGTGAAAATCGTTCGTCGAGATGATGCGGATGGTCGTGGCCCGCGCGGTCCCCGCGGTCCCCGCAGCTCGCGCCGGCGGCAGCAGACTCCAGTTCCGCGTGAAATAGTCCGCCGGATTCAGCGTGCCGCGGCGCGCGACTTCGTCGATCATCAGCTGCCGGATGTCCTGCTGGCGATCGTACACCACCGGCGCGCCGCGCAGCATCGCGTAGCCGCCCGAGCCTTCGGCGCGATAGTTCGAGAGGGCGATCGTGAACGAGTCATTCTCCCGCACCGGCTTGCCGCGATAGCTCAATCCGGTGATCCGCTCCCCGAGCTGCCGTGAGAGATCGATCGTGTAGTCGGCACCCGTCACGATCTCGTAGTTGTAGCCGGGGATCGCCGGATTCGCCGACACGCGGGGCTCGCCGGCGCTCCCCGTCACACGAAAATACTGCGCGCTCTGCTCGAGAAACGCCTTGAGCGCCTCACCCGATATCCGCACGACGCGCAGCGTGTTCTCATACGGGTAGAGCTGCGCCAGCTGCGCGACGGTGACGGGCCCCGCGGGGATCTTCACCCCGGTCGAGAACGCGGAGACCGACGCCAGATCGGCGCCCGACGCGCGGCGCATCGTTTCCGCGACAAAGTCCATGATCGGCGTGTCTGCCAGACGAGCGGAGTCGGAGCTCCACGCCACCGTGGTGTGGCCGATGACGGTGCCCGCGTACTTGCGCGCGGAGGCATGCCCGTGCTCCGCCGCCGCCACCACCGCCGCCTGCTCGCGATGTCCCGCCGCGCGGACGATCGATGCGTGCTTGGCCGCGACGTGCCATGCACCGCCGCTCTTCTCCAGCATGAGGTGCGCGACCGATACGCTCGTCGCCCAGTTGCGCGGCTGCGTGAGGAGCACGCCGTTGATCGTCGTGTCGGCCACCTCGCGATGCGTGTGGCCGAACACGATGAGATCGATCCCCGGCACTTCGCGCGCGACCCGCGCCATCGGGTTCTCGGGGCCGGCGCCGGCGGCGCCCGCGACGAGCGTATCGACGCCCGGTTCGGCGTCGATCCCCGCGTGCGCGACCACGACGATCGCATCGGCACCCGCCGCGCGCGCGGCCGCGACGGCCTTGGCGATGGCGGGGACCATCGACCCTATGGTCACGCCCGCCGCGCGAAGATTCGCGGCATCCCAGAGCATCGATCCGGTGGTCGTCGCGCCCACGATGCCGATCTTCACGCCAGCGCGGTCGACGATCGTCCACGGGCGCCACGCGGCCGGAGCCGGTCCGCCATGGGCGTTGGCCGCGAGGAGCGCGAACGTCGCGGTCGCCGTCTCGCGCCGAAGCGCCGGCACGCCGTAGTTGAACTCGTGGTTGCCGATCGTCACCGCGTCGTACCGCATCGCGTTCATCGCGGCGACGACCGCACTCGGCCGCGTGGTGTCGATTCGAGCGGCCGCAAAGGTAAACGGGTTGCCCTGCAGGAAGTCGCCCGCATCGACCAGGATCACGCGCTCTGGATTCGCATCCCGGACGGAGTCCACGACGGTCGCGGCACGCGCGAGGCCGCGTGACGATTCCGCGGTGTCGGCGTAATAGTCCCAGCTTCGCACACGGCCGTGGACGTCGGTGGTCGCGGCGACCACGATGTCGACCCGCTGAGAGGCGCTGGCGGGCCCGGCGGAAGCCGCCAGCAAGAGCGCCACCACCATGATTCGGCTTTCCATGGAGGAAAGCTAAGACGGCTGCCCGCAAACGGGTAATCGGTCATTGGTCCTTGGTCGTTGGTCGTTGGTAATCAGCAAACGACCAACGACCAAGGACCAACGACCGATTACCCGCAGTTCGTCGTTGCCTGTTGACTCGCCCCTCTCCTTCCGGCACGATACACAACCGTGACACCCTCCGTGCTTCTCTTTCTTGTTACGAATCGGGAGCTTTCGTCCGTGCCGATTCCACACCGCACTGCGCGATGACGCCCGCCATCATCGGCATCGCGGGCGGGTCGGGATCGGGGAAGTCCACGGTCGCACGCAAGATCGCCGAGGCGCTGATGCCGGCGTCGGTGGCATTCATCGACATGGATGCGTACTACCGCAACCACACGGAGATGACGCTGGACGAGCGGCGCCGCGTGAACTGGGATCACCCCGACGCATTCGACTTTGATCTTCTGGTGTCGCACCTCGAAGCGCTCTCGCGGGGGGAAGCAGTTGAGAAGCCCGTCTACAATTACGTCACGCATCTGCGTGACGAGCGAACGGAGCGCGTTCCGCCTTCCGACGTCGTGGTCATCGACGGGATTCTGCTCTTCGTCGACGAGCGCGTGCGGGAGCGTTGCGACGTGAAGGCCTTCGTCGACACCGACGACGACGTGCGGCTCATCCGCCGCATCCGGCGCGACATGGCCAAGCGCGGACGTCCGCTCGAGGAAATCCTCGATCAGTACCTCACCACGGTCCAGCCCATGCATCTACAGTTCGTCGAGCCGAGCAAGCGCTACGCGGACGTCATCGTTCCCCGCGGCGGGCACAACACCGTCGCCATCGACCTCCTGGTCGGCGCGATCGCGCGCCGGATCGCCGGAGACGCGAGGTGAGCGCGCCGGCGTCGGCGACCGCAGCGGCCGTGGCGGGCGAGCGCGTGCTCGTCGTCGACGACGAGCCGGACATCGTCGCGCTCGTCGTCTATCACCTCGCGAAGGCGGGGTACCGCGTCTCCTCGGCCGCCGCCGGTCCGGATGCGCTCACGCTCGCGCGCCGCGAACATCCCGCCCTCATCGTGCTCGACCTCATGCTTCCGGGCATGTCCGGGTTCGACGTGCTCGAGGAACTGCAGCGCGACGACGCCACGCGCGGCATCGCGGTCATGATGCTCACGGCGCGCAAGGAAGAGGTCGACCGCATTCGCGGGCTCTCGCTCGGCGCGGACGACTACCTGACCAAGCCGTTCAGCCCGCAGGAGCTCGTCCTCCGCGTCGGAGCCATCCTGCGCCGCGTGAAAGCTTCACCGGACGCCGGCGACATGCTCGTCACCGGGCCAATTCGCATCGACCGTTCCGCGCACCGCGTGTGGGTGGACGACAAGGAGGTCGAGCTGACCGCCACGGAGTTCCGTCTGCTGCGCGCGCTCGCCGAGCGCCGCGGCCGCACGCTCGGCCGCACGCACCTCCTCGAGACGGTGTGGGAGGCCGCGCCGGACATTCAGACGCGCACCGTGGACATGCACGTGCAGCGCCTGCGCACCAAGCTGCAGCCGGCGGGGTCGCTCATCGAGACCGTGCGCGGCTTCGGCTACCGCATGAAGGCGCCCACGGCGCGCGATCCGTGAGAGACAAGTGAGGCTCACCAACCGCGTTCTGCTCGGCGCGCTCGCCGTGGTCGGAGTGCACGTGCTGGTGATGGTGTACCTGGTGGACCGGCAGCTCGGATCGGAGCTGCGCGACGAGGCGGTGGCGGGCCTCGCGCGCGAGGCGCACGTCGTGGCCGCGCACTGGACGGCCGCCGCCGATCCTTACGCGCTCGCGCACACCGACGGCCGCGCGCTCGGGCACCGCGTGACGCTGATCCGCCCCGACGGCGTGGTCGTAGGCGACGCGGACTTCGATCGCGACGGCATGCAGCAGCTCGAGAATCATGCCCAGCGCCCGGAGGTTGTCGCGGCCAACGGCGCAGCAGGCATCGGCGTCGCAACGCGCCCAAGCGCCTCCGATCGCGACGACCAGCTCTACGTGGCCGTGCGCACGCCGCGCGGCGTGGCGCGCGTCTCGATGCCGCTGGTGTCTTTGACGTCCACGATCTCCGACGCGCAGCAGGCCGTGACG
>JADGQS010000046.1 GCA_017881585.1 Gemmatimonadaceae bacterium
GTGCGCCCGACCAGCTTCTCGGCGAGCCGTTCGCCCGGAGCCGTGCGATAGAGATTCGAAACGTGCACGATGCCGCACTCGATCGCCTCTCGCATCGCGCGCTCGAGTCCCTCGTCGCCGTAGCCGAGCGCGTTCACCGCGATACCGGCAACGAAATCGAGATACGCCTTGCCGTCCGCGTCGAACAATTCGACGCCGGCGCCGCGCACGATCTCCATCGGTGGACGGCGATACACGCCGAGCAGCGCATCGGTGGCCGGGACAGCGGAGAGTGCAGTCGTCATCGCGGGTCTCATACGGGAGAGGGAGAGAGCACAACGCGGGTCCCTGCATCGGGATTTCCGATTCCATCGAGTCCGGCGATTCGCACGCGCGCGACGCCGCCGTGCAGCGCCGCAGCGGCGGCCTCGAGTTTCGCGGCCATGCCGCCGGCGGCGACGCCGCTCGCGACGAGTGATTCCGCCTGCTCGAGGTCGAGCGAGGGAATCACCGCGCCGTTGTCGAGCACACCGGGAACGTCCGCGACGAGCACGAGCTCGTCCGCTGCGAGGGCGCCCGCCAGCGCCGCCGCGGCATCGTCGCCGTTCACGTTGAGGCCGCTGCCGGCGGTGCCGTCGTCATCGACGTCGCGCGCGAGGGGCGAAATCACGGGAACGAACCCGCCCGCGATCAGCTGAAGCACGACCGACGGATCCACCGTCACGATTCCGCCGACGCGTCCCATCGCCTCCGGGTCGGTCGCGCGTGCGCGAAAGAGCATCGCGTCCTCGCCGCTGATCCCCGCGGCGCGCACGCCGTGCGAGAGCAGCATGGCGACGAGGCGCTTGTTGATCGTGCCGGACAGCACCATGCGAACGATTTCCAGATCCGCCTCACTCGTGACGCGGCGGCCTCCACTGAACACCGGTTCGAGTCCGAGCCGGCGCTGCAGCGCCGACACTTCGTCGCCGCCACCGTGCACCACGCAGAGCGACGCCGTCGAACTGCCTGCGGCGCGCGCCGCCGCTGCGAGCGCGGGCCCAAGGCGCGCGTCGCCCTGCGCGCGGCCGCCGATCTTCACCACGCGCATCATGTGGGCCTCATGGCTGCGTCACGCGGGAAGGCCCATCGTTTCGTCGAGTCCGAGCATCAGGTTCGCGTTCTGCACGGCCTGCCCCGCCGCGCCCTTCATGAGGTTGTCGATCGCGGAAAACACGAGCAGCGTCGGCGTGCGCACGTGCGCCACCGGCATCACCGCAATGCGCGCGACGTTGCGATGCGCCACGTGACGCAGTTCCGGCGGCTCTTCCACGAGTTCGATGAACGGCTCGTTGGCGTACCGCTTGCTCCACGGATCGAGGACCCGCGGCAGCCCGCGCGCGAGCGGAACGGTCATCGTCGCGAGGATTCCGCGCGCCGTGGGGAGCAGGTGCGGCGTGAAGAGCAGGTCCACGTCGGCACCCATCTCGGAAAGCATCGCGCGCATTTCGTTGAGATGGCGATGCGTGTTTCCCGTTCCGTACGCGCGAAAGTTTTCCGTGACTTCGCCGAATAGCAAGTCCGTGCGCGCGCTGAATCCGGCGCCGGTCACGCCGCTCGCCGCGCTCACGCCGATCGTGGCACCCTTCGCGACGAGATTCTGCTCGAGGAGCGGCAGCAGTCCCAGGAGGATCGCGGTGGGATAGCATCCCGGGTTCGCGACGAGATCCGCGCCGCGAATCGTGTCGCGCCGCGCCTCCGTGAGCCCGTAGGGCACAGCACGCTCGCCGTTTCCGATTCGCAAGTCTGCGGAGAGATCGATGGCCTTCGCGCCGGCAGCACGCGCGCGTTCGACCCACACCTTCGATGCGCCATGCGGCATCGCGCTGAAGACGAGCTGCGCGTGCGCAAGCGGCGCGTCTTCCGTGGCGACGAACGTGACTCGTCCACCGCCGGGCAGCTCGACGGTTTTTCCACGTTGTTCATTGGCACTGGCAAAGGCGAGAGAAAGCTGCGGATGGCGCTCCACCAACGCGCACAGTTCGCGGCCAGCATATCCACTCGCCCCGAGCACACCGATCGGGATTCTATGCATTGTATAATGCATAAGATTGCAGTTGGGTTCTGTCAACCTCGCCTTACGTTCGCGTCCGGGTGGCGCTATGCTGTGCGAGTACCCCGGAGACATGCGATGAGCCAGAAGCGGGAACGCCAGCAGGTGGTTCGGGAGCTCGTTGGGACACGCACCGTGGGCAGCCAGGAAGAACTCCGGCAGCTGCTCGCGGAGCGTGGCTGGGAGGTCACGCAGTCCACGCTTTCGCGCGACATGCACGACCTTCGCGTGGCGCGTGTGCCGACTCCCGGCGGTGTTCGCTACACCACCGCCGACACCTCTGCGGCAGCGGAGAATCGCGCGACGCTCGCGTCGCTGGTACCGCAGCTGTTCCAACGGCTCGATTTCGTGCGCGAACTCATCGTCGTGAAGACCGTCGTCGCGGGTGCGCAGCCCATTTCCGAGGCGATCGACTCCGAAGGCAGCCCGGACGTGCTCGGCACGATCGCCGGCGAGAACACCATCCTCATCATCTGCCGGTCGGATGCCGCGCGCGAGCGCGTCGCGAAGCGACTTCTGACTCTCGCGCGCAGGTAACCCGGCGGCTTCCTCTTGCCGTCGCATATTTATGTGACTAGAATGCAGTCATTCTGTCTGCTTATTCATTGAATCCAGGGAGCTTTCGCATGCGCACCATCGCCCTCGCCTATTCGGGCGGCCTCGACACCTCGATCATCGTTCCCTGGCTACGCGAGCACTACGACGCCAAGGTCATCTGCGTCGCCGCCGACATCGGCCAAGGCGACGACGAGCTGAAAGGCGTGCGCGAAAAAGCGATCGCGTCGGGCGCCGAGGAGTGCTACGTCGAGGACCTGCGCCTCGAATACGTTCGCGATTTCATCTGGCCCACGCTGCGTGCCGGCGCGATCTACAACAGGAAGTACCTGCTCGGCACCGCGATGGCGCGCCCGCTCATCGCGAAGAAGCAAGTCGAAGTCGCGCGGAAGGTCGGCGCCGACGCGCTCTCGCACGGCTGCACCGGCAAGGGGAACGATCAGGTGCGCTTCGAGCTCACCTACATGTCGTTCGCGCCGGATCTTCCCGTCATCGCGCCGTGGCGCATGTGGGACATCAAGAGCCGTGAGGATGCGCTCGCCTATGCGGCCGCCCACAAGGTGCCGGTGTCGGCGACGACCGCGAAGATCTATTCGCGTGACCGCAACATCTGGCACATCTCGCACGAGGGCGGAATCCTCGAGGACCCGAACAGCGTTCCGCCGAAGGACCTCTTCATGCTCACGACGGATCCGGCCGATGCGCCCGCGACGCCGGAAGACGTCACGATCGGATTCGAGCAGGGCACGCCGGTGACCGTGAACGGCGAACGGCTCGACGCCGTCGCGCTGCTCACGAAGCTCAATCAGATCGGCGGCACGCACGGCATCGGCCGCGCGGACATCGTCGAGGATCGCCTCGTCGGCATGAAGTCGCGCGGCGTGTACGAAACGCCGGGCGGCACCCTGCTCTACACCGCGCACAGCGAGCTCGAGATGCTCGTGCTCGACCGCCGCACGCTCGCCGCGAAGGACCTCATCGCGCCGCGGTACGCGGATCTCGTGTACGAGGGACGCTGGTGGACCACCGAGCGCGAAGCGTACGACGCGTTCGTGAACGTCACGCAGGGCCGCGTCACCGGAACCATCACCCTGCGGCTGTGCCGCGGGACCGTGACGATCGCCGGGCGCGCCAGCAAGGAAGCGCTGTACGACGAGCGCTTCGTGACGTTCGGCGAGGACGATGTGTACGAGCAGAGCGACGCGGCGGGCTTCATCCGTCTCTTCGGCCTCGCACAGCGCGTGCGCGCACTGAAGGACCTCGAGGCCGCCGGCGATGCCAAGGCCGCGATGGCGCGCAGTGTTGCATCGACGAAGCCGGACGAGATCGTCGCGGGAGTATGACGCCCGCGCACGGAAAGAAGCACGAGGCAGGCTCGCACAAGCTCTGGGGAGGCCGTTTTTCCGGCGGTCCCCACCCCGCCCTCGATGCCGTCAATCGATCCATCGCCGTCGATTTTCGTCTCTGGCCGCACGACGTGCGCCTTTCCAAGGCATGGGCGGCGGCGCTCGCGCACGCGGGCGTGCTCACGGCGCGTGAGCGCGCGCAGATCGCGAAGGGACTCGACGCCGTCGCCGCGCGGATCGCAGACGGCGAGAAGCCGGTCGCCACCGACGAAGACGTGCACACGATGATCGACCGGCTGCTGCACGAAGAAGCCGGCGCCGTCGCATCGCGCCTGCACACGGGCCGCAGCCGCAACGATCAAGTCGCCACGGCCACGCGCCTCTGGACGATGGAAACGTGCGACGCGCTGGACGTGCTGATCGTCTCGCTGCAGCGCGTGATGGTCGCGCAGGCCGCGCGCCTGGAGCGCTCGGTCATGCCGGCCTACACGCACTTGCAGCGCGCGCAGCCGGTGAGCGGCGCGCACTGGATGCTATCGCATTTCTGGCCGTTGCAGCGCGATCGCGAACGCCTTGCTGCCGCGCGTGCACACACGGCATCGCTGCCCCTCGGTTCCGGCGCAATTGCGGGTTCGGCATTCCCGATCGCGCGCGCGCGCCTCGCGAAGTCGCTCGGCTTCTCCACGATCTCACAGAACAGCATCGATGCCGTCGGTGATCGTGATTTCATTGCCGAGGTGCTTTTCACGCTCGCGCTGGTCGGCGCTCATCTCTCGCGGCTCGCCGAGGACCTGATCCTGTTCGGCTCGAGCGAGTTCGCGTTCGTGCGATACGGCGACGGGTTCTCGACCGGATCGTCGATGATGCCGCAGAAACGGAACCCCGACGCGCTCGAACTCGCGCGCGGGTCGAGCGCCCGCATGCTCGGCGACCTGGTCGCGCTCCTGGCGACGATCAAGGGCCTGCCGAGCGGCTACAACAAGGATTTGCAGGAAGACAAGCGCACGCTGTTCGACGCCGTGGACGGCATGACGCTTCTGCTGCCGGCCGTAGCGGGGTCGCTCGAAGCACTGACCTTCGACGCGGATCGCATGAAAGCCGCGGTAACGAGCACGATGATGGCCACCGACCTCGCGGATTACCTCGTTCGCAAGCGAGTCACATTTCGCGAAGCTCACGGCGCGGTCGGCCGGCTCGTGCGCGAGGCGGAGGAGAAGCACTGCGAACTCGGCGCGCTTCCGTTTGCGTCGTTCCGCGCTGCCCACGCTGAGTTTGGGACGGACGTGATGTTAGAACTCTCTCCGCTCACCTCGCTCGGACATCGCGAAATCGAAGGGGGCACGGGGCCGAATGCCGTGAAGCGGCAACTCGCTGCTGCAAGAGCAGCGTTACGCGCAAACATTTGATTGCATACACAATCAAACAATCTCAAACTATTGATGTTAGGACGTTGATATAATAATATCCTCTTTATTGAGGATATTATGAAAACACTCTCGACTGACACCTCTGCGGCAGCGCTCGGAATCGACCGCAAGACGCTCGACAATATGCTCGCGCGGGAAGGCCGGTCGCTGATTGGCGCTGGAAGCCGAGGCCGGAGCCGGCGAATCTCGGTCGACGCGCTCGAGCGAATCGCCGTCGCGCTGATCCTCAACCGAGACTTGGGCGTCAGCATCGCGAAGGGACTTGCACTTGCCGAACAAGTTGTCGGCTCGCCCTCTTCGCAGGTGATCGTTGGGTCGCTGAGCACGCTCACGTTCGACCTGCCGCGTCTTCGCAAGGCGCTCGAGCGCTCGATCGACGAGGCCCTTGAGAGCGTCGCGGAGCGGACCCGGGGCCGGCCGCCGGGATCCTGAAACGAAGCGGGGCGTCTCTCTCGAGGCGCCCAGCCGTGTGTCTTAGTTCAGCGAACTAGATCAGCCGCCAACCTTGGTGACGTTCTCCGCCGCCGGGCCCTTCTGGCCCTGCACGATGTCGAATTCGACCGCGTCACCCTCGGCGAGCGACTTGAAGCCGCTGCCCTGGATGGCGCTGTAATGCACGAAGCAGTCCTTTTGCCCGTCGTCGGGCGTGATGAAACCGAACCCCTTCGCGTCGTTGAACCACTTCACCTTTCCGGTCGTGCGCATTCCCATACTCCTATGTGGTGATTGATGCAGGGAGCGGAAACACGCCGACCCTGACAATCCGTTCTGCCCGGATCCGATGAGGTCCCCCGCGCTGGACCGTTCGGGACCGGGCTGGCGGTGAACCGAGCCTGAATCCGCGAACGCGGAGAAGGTACAAACGCCCTGGAAAAAGAGCAATAGCGGCCGGGGAGGGGGGGCATCCGTCCCCTAGTTCCCGATGCTCCGGACCCCGGTCACGAAGTAGTTGGTCTCGCCAAAGCAGCGTGTCGGCACGCCCCGATGCTCTTCGTAGTGGAGCTCGAGGCGTCCCTTTGCCATCGCATCGTTGATCGCGTTGGCGACCGAGTCACTCCGCACGGAGAAGACGAAGATCTGTGAGAGCGCGCCAGGCATGTTGACCATCGCGAGCTCGCCCTCCCACGTCTTGCAGATCCATCCCTTGTGCGAAAACTTCTGCACGAATCCCACGCGCAGGCCGCTCGAATAGGAGTACGTGAGCGCCATGCCCGCCCAGATGGTGAACACCAGCGCAGGCACGATCACCAGCGCGAGCAACACGAGCTTCCCCCAGTTCCGGCGAGCGAAACCATGGGTGGGACCGGCGACATGGGACTGGGACTCGGGGCTCGTCATTCGGATGTCCTGATTTCTTGGGGGCAGGGCAGGGAAGCTCGCTATTATTATCCCACAGCGCGACTCACCAGAGGAACCAAGTGGGCTTCAAGGACCGACGCAACACCGTAACCTGCCTCGTTGGTGGGGTCCCGATCGGGTCGAGCCATCCGATCGTGGTGCAGTCGATGACCAATACGGACACCGCGGACCCGAAGGCGACGGCCGAACAGGTGGCGGCGCTCGCGCGCGCCGGATCGACGCTCGTTCGCGTGACGGTCAACAACGATGCGGCGGCCGCGGCAGTGCCGGAGCTCATTCAGCGGGTTGCCGACCTCGGCGTGACCGTCCCGATCATCGGCGACTTTCATTACAACGGACACTTGCTCCTCACGAAGTATCCGGCTTGCGCCGCCGCGCTGGCCAAGTACCGGATCAATCCGGGTAACGTCGGCAGCCGGCATCGCGACGAGAACTTCCGGACGATCGTGCAGGTGGCCATCGATCACGGCAAGCCGGTGCGCATCGGCGTGAATTGGGGATCGCTCAACCAGGATCTTCTGACGTCGATGATGGATGCGAACGCGAAGGACTCGAGTCCGCGGGACGCGAAGGACGTCTATATGGAAGCGATGATCGAGAGCGCGCTGCGCTCCGCCACGCTCGCCGAGGAGACGGGACTCGGCCATGACCGCATCATCATCTCGGCAAAGATCTCCCAGGTGCAGGACCTGCTCGACTGCTATCGGCGGCTCGCGGTGCGCTGTGACTACCCGCTTCATCTCGGCCTCACCGAGGCCGGGCTTGGCATGAAGGGAATCGTCGCGACGACCGCGGCACTTTCACTCGTGCTGGAGGAGGGAATCGGGGATACGATTCGCGCGTCGCTCACGCCGAGTCCCGGCGGCGATCGCACGGAAGAAGTGCTCGTGGCGCAGCAGGTGCTTCAGTCGCTGGGCCTTCGGAGCTTCACGCCGCAGGTGACTGCGTGTCCCGGGTGTGGACGCACGACGAGCACGCTCTTCCAGAAGATGACGGAGGACATCCAGGGATATCTGCGCGAGCAGATGCCTGCTTGGCGCGAGCGTCATCCCGGCGTGGAGGAGATGAAAGTCGCGGTGATGGGATGCGTCGTGAACGGTCCGGGCGAATCGAAGCACGCGAACATCGGGATTTCGCTGCCCGGAACGGCCGAGGATCCGAAGGCGCCTGTCTATGTGGATGGCGCTCTGAGGGTCACGCTCAAAGGCGAGGAGATAGTGCCGGAGTTCCTGGCCATCCTGAACGAGTACGTCGAGGCACGGTATCCGGCGGGCGAGTAGCACCTCCGAATAAACCGGCCGCGGCGGTGGCGCGGTTCAGGTCGAGTAGTGCTCCAGCGCTTCCGCCACGTCTCGCAGTTCCTCGAGGATTGGCCCGTTAAAGCCAACCTCCCTGAGGCGTTCGTACACGGCGCGATACCAGCGGATCGTTCCCTCGCGTCCAACCGAGAAACGACTCCACACCGTGTCTGGGTCCAGCGTACGGCGCAAGTCGGCGAGAATCGAACTGCCGTTGTGCACCTTGTCGGCCGCGCACACCCAGCGCGCGGACTCGCTCGCGCTCTCGAGGCGGCGCAGGTAATCGACTCTTTGCTCGCCTTTGTCGAACTCGTTGCCGAGCTCGTCCACGCGGCGATGCGTCACCGCGAGCACAGCCTCGAGCACGCCGGCTCCGAATTTCTCACCGATGCGCTCCTCGAGCATCTCCTGCGTCCATCCCTCGCGCACGCAGTCTTCGATGACGTCGTGAAGTATGCCGGCGATGACGGTGTCGTCATCGCGGTCGTAGCGCGTCAGGATGATCGCGACGTTCGCGGGGTGGGTGACGTAGGGCAGGGCGGTGCCTTTTCGTACCTGGCGATCATGATGTTTCGCCGCGAACGCGAACGCGTGATTGATGCGGTCGGAATAGCCCGTCACTGCCCCTCCGGAGTCGGGCGACGCACGCGCGCTGCCATGGCCTTCGTCATAAGCTCGTTGCGCGGTGCCAGGTGTGGCAACTCCGCGTCCCAGACTGCGAGTCCGTGCAGCACGGCCCCCGACTCGCGAAGTTGCGCGGCGGCGGCCTGCAGCGGCGAGAGTCCGGTGCGCCCGACTTCAGCACAGAGTACGGTCACCGGCTTGTCGACGAGAGAACAGACCAGAACCAGCGACGATTGCGTCGGCGCGACGATCACGCAGAAGTCGTACTCCGCGCGAAATCGCGCGAATTCCTCGCGCGCGGACTTCTTCGTAGCGCGATCAGGCTCGTCCGGCCGGATCGCTCCGCCGGGAACGACGTCGATCGACAAGCCGTCGCTCGCTCCGATCGGCCGCGTGACTTCCCGCCAAAGTCGCACGCCGGCGAGCGCGTCGGAAAGTCCAGGCTCGGGATGCTCGCCGTAGTATCCCGCGACGGAACTTCCCTCCGCGTCGACGTCCACCACCAGTGTCGCGCGCGCATCCGCGGCCGCGGCGAGCGCGAGACGGCCGGCAACCGTCGCGACGACTGCGCGGTCGTCGCCGCTCACGACCACCGTCCTGGTGCGGGTTCCCGTCGCCGTGAGTCCGAGATAGAGCATGCGGAACGGATCGATGCCGCCGACGCGCGGCGCGCGATCCGCCTCGCGCACGACGGCGAGGATCGGCGCGCGCGCGACGCGTTCGGCTTCACGCGGCGTGGCGAGCGTGGGTCGGCTGAGCTCCGCGGAAAGATTGAACGAGAATCCCGCGATCACGGCGAGTACCATCGCGGCGAAAAGCATCGCGATCGGCGGTATGCGCCGGTTCGCCCGCTCTTTCGCCGCGAGGGCGCCCTGGTCGGCGGCCGCGTTTCGCCGGCGGGCCGCGCTCAGCGCGGAATCGATCGTCGATGCGATGGCGCGCGCGTTGTCGCGCACGAGGCGCGGCGCGGCGGTGTCGATCGGCGCGGCGTTTCCATTCGCGGCCGCGTCGAGATCCGACATGGCGCGCGCGAGCGATCCGCGGCGGCGCACCGCGGCGTCGCGGATCGCAATGCCCACCGCGTTCACGCTCGCGGTGAGATCTGCGTATGGCAGGTCGGCGCCGCCTGTCGGCGTGAGCGCGGCGCGGCGCTTCTCGAGCGCGTTGAGCGAGTCGGTGAGCCTCGCCGTCCTCGTGTCTCCATGCAGCGCGTTCGCCGCGACGAGTGCGCGGTACGACGCCGGAAGCGGCGCGTTCGCCGCGCGCGCGATCAGCGCATCGAGTTCCGTCGCGAGGAGCTGAAGTGAATCGCGCTTGGTGCGCTGCACTGCCGTGAGGCCGGCGGGTTCGCTGGCGAGATACTCCGAGGCCAGCACCGTCGCCGTGTGCTCCGAGTCCGCGTGCGCCGCGGTGCGGTGTGCGCTGTCGGCGCGCAGCAGCAGCGAGGCGGTGTCCTCGCGTTCGGCTGGTGCCGCGCCGGCGCGCGAACCGCCACCGCCCTTCGGCACGAAGAACAGCACGACCAGCACCACAATGAACGTCGCGACGGTGCCGACGGCGAATCGTCCGCTCCGGCGTCCTGCGAGCGCGGCGCGCGCGCCAAGCCATTCAGGGCGTGATGCGACTGGAGGCGCTGATGAAGCGGGCATGGAGATGACGAAAGTAACGCGCTCGGTGCTCCAGCGGCAAAACGCAAACGGGCGCCCGATGACCCGGGCGCCCGTCACGTCGAACAGTTGCGTGTGCTTACGGGGTGACCGTGACCGTTCCCTTCATGTTCATCGCGAGATGCGGCGTGCAGTGGATCTCGTACTTGCCGGGCTTGATGCCGGCGAACGAGATCGTGACCGCGTCGCCGATATTGAGCAATAGCGCGCTCGAAAGCTCGCCGAGTTTGTTCGGACCCATGTTCGCGTCGAGCTGGCCCTTCACGTCGGCGGGAACCAGGGCCGGATCGAAGGCAACGTTGTGCGGCGGGATCGAGACGACCGTGAACTTGATTCCGTCGCCGGCTCTGATCGTGAGATCGGCGGGAACGAACTTATAGGCATTGCCGTCGCCTACCATCTTCACTTCCCACGTCTTGCCCGTGATGGGGAGCGCCGTACCAGCCGCGGCCGGAGCCGCTGCAGGAGCCGCCGCTGCCGGCGTCGACGCCGCAGCAGGCGTTGCATCCTGCTTCGCACCACCAACGCACGCGCCGAGAACAACCGCGCTCGAGACAAGCGCTACACCGAGGAACCGCATTACTTGAGGCCTCCAGAACCGAACACAATGAATGGTTGACATGCTGAGTGCTGAGCGAATACGCCGTATGTGAAATTATTCACAGCCACACCGAAATGCAATCTTTTGCCTCATCGGATTGCCCCTCCGCCCTTCCGTAATTCGGCCAATTGGTTGACTGTGGCCCCGTGCCCGGCTAGCCTTCATGCAATCATGCGCGAGCGAATCCTCCACCATGTGCATCTCCACCACGGCCCACGGGCCGCGGCGAGGTCGCACGTGTCCGGATGACCGCCTAACGGCGCGTTCGACACCCTGCTCCGAGCCCGGCCCGTCCCAGCGGACGGGCTTTTTCTATTTCAGTCACCAACTTCTCCCATCTTTGATCTTTCGGGTCCAATTCCATGCTTCGCATAGCACTTCCCAACAAAGGCCGGCTCAACCAGGACTGCCGTGAGCTGCTCAACGACGCAGGCCTCGAGGTCAGGGCCAGCAGTGAGCGCGCCCTCACGGCATCGCTCGGCGGCGAGTTCGAGGCCATCTTCGTGCGCGCCCAGGACATTCCCGAATTCGTCGCCGACGGCGCCGCGGATGCCGGCATTACCGGATGGGACCTGGTTGCCGAATCCGAACGGGCGCTCGAATCGCGCCTCGATCTCGAGTTCGGACGGTGTCGGCTGGTCGTTGCCGCCCGCGAAGAGGGAGGAATCCGCTCGCTGAACGACCTTCAGGGTTCGCCGCGAATCGCGACGGTCTTTCCGAATCTGACCCGGAGCTTTTTCGCGGCGGCAGGCAAGACGGTGCAGGTCGTTCCCGTCTCCGGCGCCGTCGAGGTCGCCCCGCACCTCGGAATCGCGGACCTCATCGTCGATCTCACCTCCACTGGTTCGACGCTCAAGGTGAACGGACTTCGGGAGATCGCGACCGTCCTGCAGTCGAGCGCGCGGCTGATCACAGCGGCGAAACCTGCGGCCGACGAACCGCGTGGGCGTTCGCTCGACGAACCGCGAGAGCGTTCGCTCAATGAACTGGTGCAGGCCTTGGAGTCGGTGATCGCCGCGCGCGGCAAGCGATACGTGATGGCGAACGTGCCGCGCGACCGGCTCGATGAGGTGAAGAAGGTGCTCCCCGGAATTTCCGGGCCTACCGTCATCGATCTCCTGAACGGCGGCACGATGGTAGCCGTGCACGCGGTCGCGCCGGCGGCAAGCATCTATAAGACTCTCACGGCGCTCAAGCAGCTCGGCGGCGAAGGGATCCTCGTCACCCGCATCGAGAGGCTGATGGCATGAACACCTTGAAGCTCGCGGTGCGGGGCGGCGTACCCGTGACCGGCACCGCGGAATGGAAGGCGCTGTTCGATCGCTCGACGAGCGCCGACGACGCGATCCGCAGTCGCACTGCGGCGATCCTCGCGCACGTGCGGCGCGACGGCGACACCGCGCTTCGCGCGCTGGCGCGCGAACTCGACGGCGTCGCGCTCCAGTCGATCGAGGTACCGCGCCGGCTCTGGGGCCGGGCGCTGGACTCGCTCGATCCCACGCTGCGCCGCGCACTCGAGCGCGCGGCCGAAAACATTCGCGCCGTGCACCGAGCATTCCGTCCGGCCGCGCAGTCGTTCACGACGGTCGACGGTGTCGTGATCACGCGACGACCCGACCCGCTCGCCCGTGTCGGCGTGTACGCACCCGGCGGACGCGCGACGTATCCGAGCAGTCTCCTGATGGGTGTCGTGCCCGCAAAGGTCGCCGGTGTGCGCGAGGTGATCGTGTGCTCACCTCCGGCCCGCGACGGCCGGCCCGCAGCGGTGCTCCTGGCAGCGGCGGAAATCGCCGGCGCGGATCGTGTGTTCGCCGTTGGGGGCGCGGGCGCCGTCGCGGCGATGGCATGGGGAACCGAGAGCATCGCCCGCGTGGATCGCATCGTCGGTCCGGGCAACGCGTACGTCGCGGAGGCGAAGCTGCAGGCCGCCGGTGTCGTCGCCATCGACGCGCCCGCGGGGCCGAGTGAGCTGCTCGTGATCGCGGACGATTCCGCGGATCCGGTCGTCGTCGCGCGCGAGATGGTCGCGCAGGCGGAGCACGACCCGCTCGCCGCGGTCGTGCTCGTCTCGGCGTCGCGACCGTTCGCGCGCGCAGTGGAGCGGTCGATCGAACGCATCGTTCCAACCGAGCCACGCGCGGCGATCATCCGCGATGCGTTCGCTGCGCGCGGCGGCATCGTGAGCGTCTCGTCTATCGACGCGGCGATCGCGTTCGCCGCCCAGTACGCGGCGGAGCACGTGCTCGTCTGCTGCCGCGCCGGCGGCGGCGTGGCGGCGCGCGTTCGCAACGCCGGAACCATCTTCATCGGAGCGGCGAGCAGCGTCGCGTTCGGCGATTACATGACGGGAGCGAACCATGTGCTGCCGACCGGCGGCCTCGCGCGCGGATATTCGGGGCTGTCGACCGAGGACTTCTACCGTTGGACCACGATACAACGCGTCTCGCGCGCGGCCGCTCGCTCACTGGCGTCCGACGTGGGAACGTTCGCTGACGCCGAAGGGCTGCCGGGACATGCCGCCGCGGCGAGACAATGGAGAACGGCATGACGTCCTTGAATCGCCTTGCGCCGGACCAGCTGCCGCGGCCGGACTTCGCATCGATCCCGCGCTATTCCGCGGGAGCCGACGCCGAAGTCGACCTGAGCGACAACACGAACCAATGGGGCACACCGCCGGCAGCGGCCGCCGTGTTGCGCGAGGGACTCGACGTATCGCGTTATCCCGACATGTACGGCGACTCCCTCAAGCGCACGATCGCCAAGATGGCGGGCTTCGGCCCCGAATGTGTGGTGACCGGCAACGGATCGGACGACGTGCTCGATTGCGTGATCCGCGCGTTCGCGTCGCCGGGCGACACCATCGCGCATCCCGACCCGACGTTCGTGATGCTCCCGGTGTTCGCGCGCATCAACGGCATCACTCCCGTTCCGGTGCCGCTCGCTGCGGATTTCTCCATGGACGCCGACGCGCTGCTCGCCACGAACGCGCGCATCATCTACCTCTGTTCGCCCAACAATCCGACGGCGTCGCCCACGAGCGTCGACACGATTCGCCGAATCATCGACAACGCGCGCGGCCTCGTGCTGCTCGACGAGGCGTATGTGGAGTTCACCGGGCTTCAGGGCTTTCTTGCGGAGGCGCCGGGACTCGAGCGCGTGATCGTGTGCCGCACGCTCTCGAAGGCGTACGGACTCGCGGGGCTGCGCGTGGGCTACGCCGCCGCTTCGGCCGAGATCGTTGAAATCATCGAGAAGTCACGAGGGCCGTTCAAACTGAACAGGCTGGCCGAGCGCGCGGCCGTCGAGGCGCTCACGACCGATACGGATTGGGTCGCCGCTCGCGTGCGCGAGGCCGTCGCGAGCCGTGACCGCCTCGCGTCCGAGCTTGTCGCGATGAGCCTCCCGCCCCTTCCATCGTCCGCGAATTTCCTGCTTGTGCCCACACCCAGGGCTTTCGCGCTCGCGAGGTCGCTGCGTGAGAGCGGCATTGCAGTCCGCCCGTTCCGCGATCTTCCCGGCATCGGCGACGCATTCCGGATCACCGCCGGACCATGGCCCGTGATGGAACGCGCGCTCGCTGCGCTGCGCGCCGCGCTCCGCGACGCGACCTGATGCGCATCACGCTCTTCGATTACGGCGCGGGAAATCTGCACTCGCTCGCGAAGGCGCTGCGCGGCGAAGGGCGCAACGTGCGACTCGAAACCGATGCGCGCGCCGCGGTGGACACCGACGTGCTCGTCCTGCCCGGAGTCGGCGCGTTCGAGCCCGCGGCGCGCGCGCTCGAAGGCGGCCGCGATGCGATGCGCGATGCCATCGCGGCCGGGCTTCCGTGTCTCGGAATCTGTCTCGGCATGCAGCTCATGTTCGAGGCGAGCGACGAAGGCGATGGGGCGGGGCTCGGCGTGTTCGGCGGGCGCGTGACGAGGCTTCGTACGCCGCGCATTCCGCAGATCGGTTGGAACACCATCGACGACACGAACGATCCGCTCTTCGGCCGCGCGCGACTCGAGACCGCATACTACGCGAACAGTTTCGTCTGCCGCCCACTCGACGAATCCGTCGTCACGGCCTGGTCCACACACGAAGGCGACCGGTTTCCCGCGGCCGTTCGTGCTGGCACGGTGGTCGGCGTCCAGTTCCATCCGGAGAAGAGCTCCGCTCCGGGGCTGGCCTTCGTTCACGAATACCTGAATCTCATCTCGAACCCATAGACCATGCTCGCCATCCCGGCCATAGACCTTCGCGAGGGCTGTGTCGTGCAGCTCGTCGGCGGAGACTTCGACAAGGAGAAGGTTCGCCTCGGCGATCCGCGCGACATCGCGCGCCGCTGGACCGGTTACGGCTTCCAGCGGCTGCACGTGGTGGATCTCGACGCGGCGACGGGCCGCGGCACCAACCGCGCGATCGTACGCGATCTTCTCGCCGACGCCGCGACGCCGGTGCAGGTCGGCGGCGGGATTCGCACGACCGAGGAAGTCGAGAGCCTCTTCTCTGACGGCGCAGAGCGCGTGGTCGTCGGCACCCGTGCGATCGATGATCCCGATTGGCTCCGCGAAATCGCGGAGGCGAATCCCGGCGCCATCGTTCTCGCGGCGGACGTTCGCGACCGCCGCGTCGTCACCCACGGCTGGACGCGCGAGCACCCGCGCAACATTCTCGACCTCATCGACGAACTCAGCGGCGTGCCGCTCGGCGGCCTCCTCGTGACGGCGGTGCACCGCGAGGGGCAGATGGCCGGAACGGACCTCCCCCTCATGGAAGACGTCGCAGAAGCCAGTGAATGGCCGGTGCTCGCGTCGGGAGGGATCTCGTCGATGAACGACCTTCGCGCACTCCAGGAACGTGGACTCGCGGGCGCCGTCCTCGGCATGGCGCTCTACACCGGAGCCCTCGACCCGCGAATTCTCGCGGAGGAGTTCTCCACGTGAGCACCAGGAAGATCGTCGAGCGACGTACGAAGGAGACCACGGTTCGCGTCGAGGCTTCCCTTGGAAGCGGCCTCGCGTCAGTGGACACGACGGTGCCCTTCCTCGACCACATGATGACGGCGCTCGCGAAGTACAGCGGCCTCGACCTCACGATCAAGGCGCGCGGCGACCTCCGGCACCACATCGTCGAGGATGTGGCGCTGACCGCCGGACAGGCTGTGGCCGCGCTCGTACCGAAGGGCGCCGCGAGATACGGTGAACGCACGGTTCCGATGGACGATGCGCTCGTACAGGCCGTCATCGACGTGGGCGGGAGGCCGTTCTATAGAGGTCCGATTCCGAGCACGTTCTTCGAGCACTGGATGCGCTCGTTCTGCGA
This sequence comes from Gemmatimonadaceae bacterium, assembly GCA_017881585.1. Lineage (GTDB taxonomy): Bacteria > Gemmatimonadota > Gemmatimonadetes > Gemmatimonadales > Gemmatimonadaceae > Fen-1231. The sequence continues at coordinate 16,256 of JADGQS010000046.1, forward strand.
CGCGGGAAAGTTCACGCTGCACATCCGTGTGCTGCGCGGTGAGGATCGCCACCATGTCGTCGAAGCGGCGTTCAAGGCGCTGGGCTTCTCTCTCGGGCAGGCGCTCGCCGACACCGGCAGCGTCTTCAGCACGAAGGGAAGCGTGTCCCTGCGCACGAAACGGCGGAAACGCACGTGAGTCTGACGCGACGTTTGATCGTCTGCCTCGACGTACGGCGGGGCCGCGTCGTGAAAGGCGTCCGGTTCGAAGGGCTTCGTGACGTCGGCGATCCCGTCGAGCTCGCCGAACGCTATGAGCGCGACGGCGCCGACGAGATCGTCTTTCTCGACATCGGCGCCACGCACGAGGAGCGCGGAACGATGCTCGATCTCGCGCGCCGGACGGCGGAGCGGCTGTTCATACCGCTCACGATCGGCGGCGGCATTCGCACTGTGGACGACATGGCGAACGCGCTGCGGGCGGGCGCGGACAAGGTGGGCGTCAACTCGGCGGCAGTGCAACGGCCGGAGATCATGACCGAGGGTGCGCGCCGTTTCGGCGCGCAATGCATCGTCGCGAGCATCGACGCGAAGCGTGACGGAGATTCCTGGCGGGTGTACACGTCGGGCGCTCGTGTGCGCACGGAACTCGACGCCGTCGACTGGGCGCGCGAATGCGTCGCGCGGGGTGCGGGCGAGATCCTGCTCACGAGCATCGACAAGGACGGCGCGCGCACGGGTTACGATCTGGAACTGACGCTCGCCGTGTCGAGGGCGGTGAGCGTGCCGGTCATTGCGAGCGGCGGCGCGGGCATCGCGGCGCACGTGCGCGACGTGATCGTGAATGGCGGCGCCGATGCCGCGCTCGTCGCCGGTATCGTGCACGACGGCGTCGAGACCGTGACCGGGCTAAAGCTGGCCCTGCACCAGGCGGGCATTCCCGTGCGGATGGTCGCATGACGCACGCCGCGTCGCAGGAATCGTTGCTGCAGGCCGTGCAGGAGTGCGCGGAGCTCGCGGGCTCGGTGGCCTTTTCGCACTATCGCAAGAATGTCGCCGTGGAATGGAAGAGTGACGGCTCACCGGTGACCGTGGCGGATCGCGGAGCGGAAGAGGCCGTGCGCGAGTGGATTCGCGCGCACTTCCCCGCGGACGGTGTGCTCGGTGAAGAGTTCGGCGAGCAAGCCGGGACGAGCGGTCGCCGTTGGGTGATCGATCCCATCGACGGCACGAAGGCGTTCGTGCGCGGCGTTCCGCTCTGGGGGTCGCTCGTCGCAGTGGTCGAGGGCGAGTGCGTGCTGGCCGGCGCCGCGTGCTTTCCCGCCGCCGGCGAGACGATCGCCGCCGCCACGGGGTGCGGAAGCTGGCACAACGGCTCGCGCGCACGTGTGAGCGACGTTGCCGAACTGGGTGCCGCGACCGTGCTGATCACGGACGATCGCGTGTTCTCGTCGCCCGCCGGGCGCGACCGATGGGAGCGGCTCGCAAAGGCCGCCGCGGTGAGCCGCAGCTGGGGCGACGCATTCGGCTACCTGATGGTCGCGACCGGCCGCGCGGAAGTGATGGTCGATGCGATCGTCAACGCGTGGGATATCGCGTGCTTCGTTCCGATCATCGAGGAAGCTGGAGGCGTCTTCACCGATCTCGACGGCGACGTGACCGCGTTCGGCGGACACTCGATTGCCACCAACGCCGCGCTCGCGGCCGAATCACGAAGGATTCTATGCTCGATCTGAACGCACTCGATTTCGAGAAGGGCGGCGGGCTCGTCACCGTCGTGGCGCAGGACGCGTCGACGGGACAGGTGCTCATGGTGGCGTTTGCGTCGCGCGAGGCACTCGAGCGCACGCTCGCCTCTGGCGAGATGCACTATCAGTCAAGATCGCGAGGGCTCTGGCACAAGGGTGGAACGAGCGGCAACACGCAGCGCGTCGTGACCCTGAGCGCCGATTGCGATGGCGACGCGGTGCTTGCACGCGTCATCCCCGCTGGTCCCGCGTGCCATACCGGTGCCGCCACCTGCTTCGGGAACATCGCCGCGGACACGCTCGCCGAACTCGATGCGACGATCGACGAGCGCGCGGATGGCGGCGGGACGGGGAGCTACACGGCAAGACTCCTTGCCGATCGCAACTTGCGCCTGAAGAAGATCGGCGAGGAGGCGAGCGAGTTCGTCACGGCGTGTGCCGACGGCGACACCGAGCGCGCCAACGAAGAAGCCGCCGACGTGCTCTATCACCTGCTCGTCGCGCTGCACGCGGCGGGAGGCTCGCTCGGCGCCGTGCGCGAGGCGCTGCGCTCCCGGCGCTAGAAGATCAGCAGGCGGTCGAGCCTGATGCGCGAGGGATCTCCGACGTACGCCCAGCGCACGTTCTTGAAATAGGCGCGCGCCACCCGGCGCACGTCGGCGCCCGTGACGGCCTTGAGATCGGCCACGAACCTCGCGCCCGCGTGGAAGTCGCCGCGATAGAGCTGGTTTCGCGCGAGAAAATCAGCCTGCGCCGTGATCGTCTCGTTGTCGAGGAAGTATTCCGTGATGAACTGTTGCACGAGCGGACGCAACCGTGAGGTCTCGATCTCGCCATCCTGCAGTTCGTGCACCTGCTCCGACATCAGCGCGACCGTGGTGTCCGGCGATGTCGTCGTGACGTACAGCTCCATCGACGTGAGGCCGCGGTCCCGGAAGCTGGCGCTCACGGCGTAGGTGAGGTTGCGGCGCGAACGGATCTCCGCGAACATGCGGCCCGAGAGCACGGCCGCCGCCACACGCAGCGCCGGCGCATCGAGGCTGTTCGCCGGCGGGCCATTGATGAACCCCTGGAGGTAGTTGGTCGGCAGCGGGCGCTGGTCGAAAATCACGTCGGCGGGCCGCGTCGGCATCGTGTCGGGCATCGTCCACGCGTATTTTCCGGCCGGAAGCTTGCCGATCGTCGAACCGACCAGCGCCACGACCTTCGCGCGCGACACGTTCCCGACAAACACCAGCAGCATGCGCGACGTCACCATCTGGTCGCGCTCGTACGCACGCAGCTCCGCGCGAGTGATTCGGGACAGTGAAGTCTCCGTGCCGACCGGCGAGAGCGCGTACGGGGACCCGGCATACGCGATGCTGTCGGAGAGGTAGTCCAGCGTCGCATCAGGACTGTCCGCACGCTGGCGGACCCCGCTCACCATCTGCCCGCGCACGAACTCCACGTCGCCCGAATCGAGCGTCGGATGCATGAGCCTTTCCGCGAAGATCGACCAGGTGGAGTCGAGCTCGCTCGTGGTGGTGTGAATGCTCACGAGAGTCCAGTCCTCGCTCGGCGCGACGGGAATCTCGCTTCCCGTGCGCGCGAGTGCGCGCCGCAGGATGTCCTTCGGATACTTTTGTGTGCCGCGTTCACTCACGGCAAGGAGAAGATTCTCGATTCCCGCCGTGCGCGGCGTCGACTGGCGCACGCCGCCCAACAAATAGAGGTTCGCGACGACGATCGACGCGGTCGTCTTCCGCTGGATCACGCGCACGCCGCTCACGACGTAGCTCACCGTCGCCGTGTCGGACTGAGCGTGGGCCGAGCCGGCCGCGAGCGCGACCGCCAAAGCGAGGCGTTTCATGGTACGACTCCCGGCGCGACTCCGATCTTCGTGAGCTCGTCTTCGGTCAACTTGATGCGCACGCGATCCTCGTGCGTCATCAGCACCCCGACGACGTGCGGCTTGCCGATGATGTACTTGTTGGAATAGTCGCGCAGGTCCTGCGGCGTGCGCCTGGCCATCTCATCCACGTATTTCATGTAGTACTGCAGCCCCGAGGCGGCCCACCAGAATCCGATCGTGTGCGAGAAGTCCGAACTCTTCTCGGTGCCGAACGCGGTCGTCACCGCGCGGTTCGCCTTCGTGTCATCGAGTTCTTCCTGCGAGAAGTAGCCGGGCTTCACCGACTCGCCGAGCTCGACCATCATTGCCGCCAGTCCCTGACGCAATTTTTCCGGAGTCGTCTGTCCACTCACCGTGATTGGACCGACGTTGTTGAGCGTGTAGTAGTTGACGATGACGCCCTGCCAAAGTCCGCTGTCGACCAGCTTCCGTTGAAAACGCGACTGCGGGTTGTTCAGGACGTCGGAGTACACGTCGGCGGCGAACGTCGCGTTCTCGTCCTTTCGCACGCTCGGCCCCTGCCACTGTACGAGCACCG
>JADGQS010000006.1 GCA_017881585.1 Gemmatimonadaceae bacterium
CCGACTTTGCGAATCGCGTGGATATCGACGTTCAGGCCGAGCGCGGCCATGGCGAGCACGGTCAGGGCCCTCGCCGAATCTCGGGCCGAGTCGACGAACGGCATGCTCACCGCCCCAGCCGACCGCATCGCGCCTGCGATCATGAAGCCGACCACAAACCACGGAACGAGTGCGCCGAATCCCGTCTGAACGAGGGCGTGCGTGGGCGTCTCCGCCAGCGCTTTGTGTTCGCGTCGCGCGCGGTTCCGCTCGCGCAACGAGAGTGTGACGATGAGTGGACCCAGGAGCAGTACGCGCACGAGCTTCACCAACGTCGCCGTGTTGCCGGCGAGGAGGCTGACCGGGTACGCGGCCGCGATGACCTGCGGAACGGCGTACACGGTGAGGCCGGCGAGGATGCCGTACTGGTAGTCGTTGAGTCCGAAGACCGGCGCCAGGAATGGGAGGCAGAGGATCACCACGACGCCGAGCACGGCGGTGTAGGCGATCGCCGAGGCGACCTCGTCCTTCTTCGCGCCGAGCACGGGAGCCAGCGCCGCGATGGCCGAGTTGCCGCAGATCGCGTTGCCGCAGGCCACCAGCAGCGCGTGCACCGGCGACAGGCCCAGCGCGCGGCCGATGGCGACGCCGGTGACGATCGCGGCCACGACCACGCCGACGATCGACGCGACGAGCGGCAGGCCGGCCTTGATGAACTGCTGGAGATCGGCGCCGAATCCGAGCAGGACGATCGCGAGCTCGAGAAGGAATCCGGCGGCCAACGCGACGCCCGATGCGAAGAGGGCGGGCGGCGACCAGAACGCGCGCACGATCGCGCCGATCAGGATGGCCAGGACGATGGCTTCGAGCGTCGGGTGACCCACGGCGGCCGTGAGCGCCCGCTCGGCGATCCATGCCAGAACCGACACCGCGACGACCAGCGCCAGTCCGGGAACGCGTCGCGAGATCGCAGAGAACATTGCTAATAATACATCACGGCAGGCAGATTCCGGGACACCCTTCTCCCGGAATATCGATGCGCTCGCTCCGACTCCTTGCTCTGCTTTCGCTCGCCGCGGCGTCGTCGCTCGCGGCGCAGGACACTCCCACGGAGCGCGAGGCGGCGAAAGACGTCCTCAAGAAAATGGCGGCGCTCGAGCAGTCGCTCGACGTGCCCGGCTGGGTCACGAAACTCACCGTCGCGAACCCGGCGCGCGATCAGGTCGCGGCGCGCGCGAAAGAGCTCATGGACAAAGAGCTGCTCGCGATGGGCGACGACCTTACCAGACATCCCGAGATCGGGTTCGTCGAGTACGAATCGGTCAAGAAGCTGACCGACTATCTCAAGGCGCACGACTTCGACGTCGAGATTGGTGTGGGCGGCCTGAAAACGGCGTTCATCGCGCGCTACAAGAAGAACAACGGCGCGCCCAACCTTGGCGTGATCCTCGAGTACGACGCGCTGCGCGGCACCAAGGGCGCGTTCCACGGCGACCAGCATTCCACGCAGGGACCGATCGGGATGGCCGCCGGGATCGCGATGGCGGAGTACCTCACCAAGAATCACCTGCCGGGCAGCGTCATCATGTACGGCACGCCCGGCGAAGAGATGATGCCGCCGGCGGCGAAGACGCAAATGTTCAAGGCGGGCGTGTTCAAGGAGGCGGACATCATCGTGCGCTCGCACTCGAGCGTGGCGACGTCGCGACCCGCGCCGGGATTCGGATCGTGCTGCATGAACATCAACGGCACGAAGTACACGTTCAGCGGCGCGCCCGCGCACCAGTTGACGGCGTGGAACGGACGCAACGCGCTCACGGCGACGATCCACTTCTTCGACAACATCGACGGGATCCGGAGCAACATCCGTCCGGAATCGCGGGTGCAGGGGATCATCACCGAGGGCGGCGCGGCGCCGAACGTGGTACCCGACCACGCGGTCGCCGATTTCTATATTCGCTACCCCGACGCCGTCTATCTCGAACAGCTGACGAAAATGGTCGACGACGCGGCGCGCGCGGCGGCGCTCGGAACCGGCACGAAAGTGAAGATCGACCACTACGGCGAGATGCGCGACGGAGTATCCGAAGCGACGCTCGCGGAAGTTGGGTTCGCGTACCTGAAGAAGTACGGCGGAACCAACGTGCTGTCAGAACCGGGGAAGGTGCAGGGCTTTGAGGAGACCGGCACTGTCGCGAGCGCAGTTCCGGGGCTCGGCTTCAGCGCGCAGACGAGCAGCGCGCCGAACCACACCTACGAAATGCTCGCCGATGCGCTCACGGACGTCGGGCACAAGGGGTTCGTGATCGATGCCGAGGCGATGGCGTCGCTGCTATTCGATTTTGCGACGCATCCGGATTATCGCGCGGCGGTCAAGAAGGAATTCGAAGGGATCCACGCGCTGTTCGGGGAGTATCAGGAAGCGCTGAAGAAAGTGTACACGCTGCCGGTGGTGCCCGATCCCGAGTAAGCCGCGCTAAGCGCGAGCCAACAAGCCGAGAGCCGTTCGCACCGCCCCGCGCGCCGGCACCACATCTTCCGCGTGAAGCACCATTCCTGGAATGGCGCTCTTGAGGCGCATCTCCACGAGCTTGCGCAGCCAGCTCCCGTGGCCGAACATGCCGCCGGCGAGCGCCACCGGAACCGCCGCACGCTCATCGGTGAAGAGCTGACGGGCGAGCGTGCGCACGTGCAGCACGAGTTCTTCCGTCGCGAGCGTGCACAACGAGTTCGCGCGCAGATCGCCCGTTGCGGCGACGGTCACCACCGGTGTCGCGAGCTGCGCGAAATCTCTCGGCGTCGCGTTCGCGGCCCACGGGATCAGCTCGTCCGGACTCTCGAGCTGAAGATGCGTCAGGATCGCCGCGAGCAGTCCGGTCTCGGGCTCGCGACCGTCGGCTGAACCCGTGATGACGCTCAGCGCTTTGCGTCCGATCCACGCGCCGCTTCCTTCGTCGCCGCACACGGGGCCCCATCCGCCGCAGCGCGCCATCTTCTGGCTCGGACCTCGGCCGTACGCCATCGAGCCCGTGCCGCAGATCAGGACGATCCCAGCCTCCTCGGCAAAGGCATCGTTGAGCGCGATCACCGCATCGGGGAGGACAACCAGCTCGTCGGCGAGAGCTCGCTTCGAGAGCGCCTCCTCGAACGCCGAGTACTCCGCATCGCGACCCACACCCGCGACGCCCACGCAGATCGCAGACGGCATCGCCTCGTCCATGTCGCACGCCGCGAGCGCCTCGCCCACGAGCCGCGCGATCACGTCGGCGGAATGTTCGGCTTCGCCCGGTCGAACCGCGCTCGCCACACCGGTGACCGTCGCGAGTTCTGCGCCGGTTCCGTCCGCCACGATTACGTGCGTCTTCGATGCGCCGCCATCGACTCCAACCACGATGTTTGTCATATGCGATGAAAGCAAAGTGTCTACGGACTCTTTCGCAACGCGGAGAGTGTGCCCGTGAAGAGCGTGATCGTCGTGCCGATGAGGACGTACCAGGGCCACGCTATGCCGGCGAACGGGCCGAGCACGGTCGCCACGGCGGGGAAAGCCACCGACAGCTGCTTCGCGAACACCACCGCGGCCATCGCGACGATCCCGACCGACATCCCGAGGATCGCGTCGCGCTGCCTCGCGCGGACGTTGTAGATCCCGAGGAAGAACGCGCCGAGCAGGGCGCCGTACGTGAACGACGCGATCGAGAGCGCAACGATCACCACGGGCGTGCGGCTCTCGGGGTAGAGCAACGCCCCGCCGGTGAGCACCACGCCCCACATCAGCGCGAACAGCCGCCCCGCGCGGTACGTCGCGGCATCGTCGGGCCCGCGCCGCGTCAGCGGGACCCAGATGTCCATCGTAGTGGCCGCGGCGAGCGAGTTGATGGCGCCCGAGTGCGTGCTCATCGTCGCCGCGACGATCGCCGCGACGATCAGGCCGAGGAGCCCGTGCGGCATTCGCTCGAGAATGAAGGTCGGGAAAATCGCGTCGGGCGTCGCAAAATCGCGGCCGGCGTACAGCGCCCAGAGTCCGATCCCCACCATGAGAAACAGCGTGAACTGCACGAACACCGCGAGCCCGCTGCCGATGATCGCGCGCTGGGCATCCTTCAGCGAACGCGCCGAGAGCAGCCGCTGCACGATGAGCTGGTCGGTGCCGTGCGACGCCATCGCGAGGAACGCACCGCCGATGAGCCCTGCGAAAATCGTGTGCGGCTGATCGAAGCCGGTGTAGAAACTCACCGCCTTGAGCTTTCCTGCCGTGCCGGCCGAGGATAGAATCGCGGCCCAGCCTCCGCCCACGGCGTGGCCGAGAATGACCACCGCGCAAATTCCACCGGTCACGTAGATCGCGGCCTGCAGCAGCTCGGTCCACACCACCGCGCGCATCCCGCCGCGCCAGGTGTACACGATCGTGAGCGCGCCGAGCACGAGGATCGCCGCGGGCATCAGGTATTGGCGCGGCAGCACGGGGCCCATGATCAGCGCGATCGGGATCGCCGTCGCGAACACGCGCACGGAATCGGCCATCGCGCGCGTCACCATGAACACGATCGAGGCGAACCGCCGGGTCTCGGGGCCGAATCGCGTCTCGAGAAGGGTGTACGCGGTCACGAGCTTGCCGTCGAAATAACGCGGGAGCAGTACGCGCGCGACGACCACCCGGCCCAGGATGTACCCGGCGCACACCTGCAGGAATCCGAGATTCCCGGCGTATGCGAGCCCCGGGATGGAGATGAACGTGAGCGCGCTCGTCTCCGAGGCCACAATAGAAAACATGACCGCCCACCATGGCAGTGAGCGGTCAGCGACGAAGTACTTCTGGGCGTCCTTCTGGTTTCTTCCGAGCCAGACACCGAGCGCGGTGGTGCCGGCGAGGTACGCGACGAGGACTGCGAAGTCTACGGCGCCGAACCCGCTCGCCGGCAAAGTGTTGTTCCAGGCTTACGCGGAGAAGGAACTACCGCAACCGCAGCCGCCGGTCGCATTGGGGTTCTTGAAGGTGAAGCCCGAGCCCTGCATCGACGTGACGTAATCGACGGTCATGCCGCCCAGGTACTGCACCGAGAACGGATCGACGAACACGTTGAATCCGTCCTGCGCAACGACCGTGTCATCGTCCGCCGGCTTGTCTTCGATCAGCAGGCTGTACTTGAAACCCGAGCAACCGCCGGGCTGCACTGAAACGCGCAGTCCGCCGACGTCCGGCGCGACATTCTCCGCCACCATGAACTTCTTGACCTCGACCACCGCGGCGGGTGTCATCGCCAGCAGGATTTCGGGCTGATTGATCGTGCTCATGATTCAAAACCTCCTTGGTGCAACCTTGACGAGCGATTCTTCGCGCTACGCCGTAATTATACACCAATGGAAATCGAATCTCAAGGAAACCGGCTGGTCAGGCGCGCGGGTATAGGGTTACGAATCGTGCTCGGAACCGGCGTGCTGGTCGGCAGCGCCGCGCTGGCGTGGAAGGGACTGACCAAGCCCCAGCCCAGGCCCAAGCAGGTCATCGTCCAGACGGACAGGCTGGGGCCGGGCGTGCTCACCGTAGCGGTCGCCGCGGTCGATCTCGAACTCATCGCGCCCGACGGCCGCCGCGTGCACACGGCCTCGCGGCGGGACACGTCGATCACGCCCGCCGCCGGCGCCGAGGGACGCGTGGATTGCGCCGGATTCGGGTCGGGCAAGCAGGACGACAGCGATTGCACCGCCACGATCACGCTGCAGAACCCGGTATGGGGCGACTACAGGCTTCGCGTCACGTCGCCCGACCTGCGCGGCGAGACGATAACCATCGGCTGGACCGGCAGCACCTTCACGCGCTCCGGCGCGACGAGCGTCGGCATCACGGTGCCGCCGAGGCAGACGATGGAGTTCGTGATGATCGTGGCCCCGGAGGGTGCGTCGCAGAAGACTGCGCCGGCGGTTGTTCGTCCCTGAACGAGCGCGAGATCCAGTAGAAACTCGCGGCCGCGACCGCCAGCATCGTGAGCCCGGTGCCGTTGTAGCCGAAGATGATCTTGCCGATCCCGAATAGCGTCGCGTAGACGGCGATGATTCCGGCGATCCAGTTGGTCCACGCGAGCGCGCCGCCGGGCGTGGACTCCACTCCGAACCCGAGCCTCCTCGACACGACGGCCCATCCGGGGCCACCGGGGCGAACGCGGAGATAGAACGAGTCGAGCTTCTCGTCGGGCTCCGGCTTCGTGAGCAGCGTGACCGTGAGCCACACGACCGTGCTGATCACGACGGTCACGAGCATCACCGTCGCGGTCGCGTTCGGATCGTCCGGCGCGAAGCGCGGCTTGATGTAGATGAAGCCCAGCACGCTCACGACGAAACTCGCGGTCATCGCCGAGATCTCGCTCCACGCATTGATGCGCCACCAGTACCATCGGAGGATCAGGACGAGGCCCGTGCCGGCGCCGAGCGCGAGCAGCAGCTCCCACGCTTTCTCGACGCTCGAGAGCTGGCTCGTCACGGCGATGGACGCGAGAAAGAGCAGCACGGTGGTCGCGCGGCTCACCGCCACGTAGTGCTTCTGTGTGGCGTCCGTCTTGAGGAAGCGCTTATACACGTCGTTGACGAGATACGACGCGCCCCAGTTGAGGTGCGTGCCGACGGTGCTCATGTAGGCGGCGGCGAAGCCGGCCAGCATGAAGCCTCTCCAGGGAGTCGGCAGGAGGTCCACGAACGCCTGCACGTAGCCGGCTTCCTTGTCCTTCAGGTTCGGATAGAGAATCACCGTCGCGAGGCCGGTGACGATCCACGGCCACGGGCGCAGGGCGTAGTGCGCGATGTTGAAGAAGAGCGTGGCGAGGACGCCGTCGCGTTCCGTCTTCGCGGCGAAGATCCGCTGGGCGATGTAGCCGCCGCCGCCCGGCTCCGCTCCCGGGTACCACGCGGCCCACCATTGGACGCTGAGATAGACGCCGAGCGTGAGCAGCGGCATCCAGGCGTAGGCGTGCAGCCCGAGCGGGCCGACGCTCACCGGGAGCACCGACAGCGCCGCCTTCTCGCTCCCGAAGTGCGCGGCGAGCTTCACCTTCATCACGTCGATTCCGCCGACGGCCCGAACAGAGAACACGGCGAGGATGATCACGGCCGTCATCTTGATGATGAACTGCACGAGGTCGGTCCAGAGCACGGCCCACATGCCCGCGGCCACCGCATACGCGACGGTGATGAGAAAACAGATTCCGACGGCGACGACTTCGCCGCTCACGGTCATGCCCGCGATCGAAACGTCCCGCAGGCCAAGGGAAATGGTCAGGATCTTGATCATCGCGCGGGTGACCCAGCCGAGGATGATCAGGTTGATGGGGATGGCGAGATAGATGGCGCGAAAGCCGCGCAGGAATGCGGCGGGCCTCCCGCTGTAGCGGACTTCGGCGAGTTCGACATCGGTCATCACGTTCGCCCGCCGCCAGAGGCGGGCGAAGAAGAAGACCGTGAGCATTCCGCTCATGACGAAGTTCCACCAGAGCCAGTTGCCGGCGACGCCCTTCGTCGCGACGAGTCCGGTGACGACGAGCGGCGTGTCGGCGGCGAACGTCGTGGCGACCATCGCGGCCCCCGCGAGCCACCACGGGACCTGGCGCCCGCTGAGGAAGTACTGGTCGAGTGATTCGCCGCCGCGCTTGGTGAACCACAAGCCTATTCCGGTGCTGAGCGCGAAATACGCGACTACGATGGCCCAGTCGATCGGAGAGATATGCATGGTTCTATCGGGTGAGTTGACGGGAGGCGAGGCGGGAGTGGGGCTGGAAAAGCGAGTACGCACCGTTCACTTCGGTGCCTCGCTGTACTTCACGATCGAATCCGCCAGCGCCTGCCGCACCGCCGTGATCTTCGTGTTGGCCCGAGTCGGATTCACCCGATTCGTGAGCATCACGATGAACAGGTCGCGCGCCGGATCGATCCAGATCGACGTCCCCGTGAACCCCGTGTGACCGAATGCCGGCCGTTTCATGAGGTGACCCGCCGAGTTCGTTCCGGTCGGGGTCTCCCACCCGAGCGCCCGGTTCGAGAACGCCGAGTCCTGCACCGTGGTGAACTCCTCGATCGTCTCCGGTTTCCAGATGCGAACCCCCTGCAGTTCGCCCCGGTTCAGGTAGACCTGCGCGATGCGGGCCAGATCCCGCGCGCTGCTGAAGAGTCCCGCATGCCCGGACACTCCGCCGAGCATCGACGCGTTCTCGTCGTGCACCTCTCCGCGAAGGTGGCGCTGGCGCCACGGATCGATCTCGGTCGGGGCGATGCGCGGAAGCAGTGACGCGGGAGGGAGGAACATCGAGTCGTGCAATTTCAGCGGACCCGCGATGTGCTTTGCGAAGTACGTATCGACACGGTCGCCGCTCACCGCGCGGACGATTTCTCCCATGAGGATGCCGCCGATGTCGGAATAGACCATGCGGACGCCGGGGAGCGTGTCGAGCGGTGTGGCGTATGCCAGACTCATCGCAGCGTCCGCGTCGGTGGCCTCCTTGTACAACGGCCGCCAGGCAGGGAGGCCGGACGAATGCGTGAGCAGATGGCGGACCGTGACCTTCTCCTTGTTCGGGCCCGTCCAGTTCGGGAGATAGCGCTGCACCGGCGCGTCGAGTTCGACCCTGTGCGCCTCGACGAGCTGCATCATCGACGAGGTCATCGCGATGACTTTGGTGAGCGAGGCCATGTCCCACATCGTGCTTTCGGTGGGGACGGGCGACTTTTTTGGCGCCCAGTCGAGGTGGCCGGCACCGTACTTCGCGATGATTCGGTCGTGCGTTCCCACGATGACGAACGCTCCCGGGAAGGCGCTGTCGGCGACGGCGCGATCGAGCGAAGCGCGCATCGAGTCGTACATCGACGCATCGCGCGCTAGGTTCAACGGGACGATCGAGCCGACCACAAACAACGACGGGAGCAGACGGTGAATCTTCATCGCGCGATCGGGCTCCTGGCTGTCTGTGCAGGTGCGCTCGGCGCCCAACGGGCGTCCGAACCGGAACGGCTCACGATCGCGAAAGTGACGCCGGGCATCACGGTTCTGCTAGAGAAGCGCGTCGGGCTCATTCAGCATCGCCGGGTGGCCCTCGTCACGAATCAGGCCGGGCAGGACGAGCGGGGCCGGTCCGACGTCGATATCCTGCGCGCAGATCCGCGCGCTGTGAATGCGGGCGTCCGGCTCGTCGCGCTGTTCGCGCCGGAGCACGGAATCCGCGGCACCGAGGACCACAGCAACGTTGCGAGCGAGGTCGACGCCAAGAGCGGGCTGATCGTGCACTCCTTGTATGGGTCGCAGACCATCGGTCCTCCGGATTCGCTGCTCGCCGGGGTCGAGACGCTCATCGTGGACCTGCCGGACATCGGAACGCGCACGTGGACCTTCACCGGCGTCATGCTGTACACCATGCGCGCCGCGGCGCGCCACCACATCCCGATCCTCGTGCTCGACCGGCCGAATCCCATCACCGGCACACGCACCGAGGGCCCGCTCCTCGATTCCGCGATCGCGAATCCGGATGATCCCGCGCCCGGCAAGCCTGGAAAGGCATTCGCATTATATCCCGTGCCGTTGCGTCACGGAATGACGATGGGCGAGATGGCGCTGCTGTTCAACGATCGGCTGAAGATCGGCGCCGACCTCACCGTCGTTCCCATGGAGGGGTGGCGGCGCTCGGCGTGGTACGACGAAACCGGTCTCAAATGGGTGCGGCCATCGCCGAACCTTCCGACGCTCACGAGTGCGCTGATCTATCCGGCGCTGGTCGCGTTCGAGGCGACGAACGTTTCGGTGGGGCGGGGAACTTCGGATGCGTTCCAGCACGTCGGGGCGCCCTGGCTCCGGGCGCGGGAGATCGTGGACCTGCTGGAGGATCGCGGAATCCCCGGTGTGAAATTCCTTGCGGAGCATTTCACGCCGAGCGCGCCGACGGACGGGAAGTTCGGGGGACAATCGATTCCGGGAGTGAAGATCGTCGTCACGGATCGAGACCGCGTGAACGCGGCGCGAGTAGGGGCGGCGCTGTTCTGGGCGATCGCGCAGACCTCGCGCGACTCGCTGAAGATTCGGGATGCCGCGTTCGACGAGCGGTTCGGCGCGGCGCGGGTTCGCGAGGCGCTGCTGCGCGGGGAGGATCCCGACAGCGTGCTGGATCGCGAACTACCCGCCACCATCGCCTTCAGGGAGTCGATCAAGGCGTATCTGCTCTACAGGTGACCGCTCTCCCGTTGCCGCCCTCGAGTCACCCCCGTAACTTTGCCGGAGTATGAAATCTCCCTGGGACTCGATCAAAGTAGGATATCTCCGGCTGATCGAGCCCGTTGCAGACTACCTCGTCCGCCACCGCGTGAATCCGAACGTCATCACGACGATCGGTACCCTGTGCACGATCGCGGCGGCAGTGATCTACGCCTTCGGCCACATCAGCATCGCGGGCTGGGTCCTCGGACTCACGGCGCTCTTCGACGTGCTCGACGGCACCGTCGCGCGCCGCACCGGCCGCGAGACGAAATTCGGCGCGTTCTACGATTCGTCGCTCGACCGCGTCTCCGACGGCATGATCCTCGGCGGCCTCACGGTCTTTTACGCGACCAACACGCCGCGTCACAGCGTCGCGATGGTGATCATCTGCCTCCTGGCGATCATCGGCACGTTCCTCACGTCGTACACGCGCGCCCGGGCCGATGCGCTCGGCATCGACGCCAGGGTCGGCATGCTCCAGCGTCCCGAGCGAGTCGTGCTGCTCTCGGCGCCGCAGGCGTTCTTCGGGCTCGCCTTTCACGGGCTCGTGCTCGCGGCGATCGTCATACTGCTCGCGGTCACGTCGTGGATCACGGCGGTGCAGCGCATCGCATTCGTTCACGCCGCGACCACGCCGCGTGCCGACCGCCGGGAGAAGTCCGTCGACCTGTCCTCTCAATCCACCGCCTCACCGGACGGCGCGCGCGCCGCGGTGCACGCGCCTTCCCCGCGGCCATGACCTCGAAACAGAAGAACAGCGCAGTCCGTCCGGCAACCGGCCGTCTCGGGATCCTCACGCCGGGGCTCGGCGCGGTCGCGACGACGTTCATGGCCGGCGTCGAGAGCATTCGCCGGGGACGCAGCAAGCCGATCGGTTCGCTGACGCAGATGGCGACGATCCGGCTCGGCAAGCGCACGGACAATCGCTCGCCGCTCATCAAGGATTTCATCCCGCTCGCGTCGCTCGACGACATCGTGTTCGGCGCGTGGGATCCGATCCCCGACGACGCCCTCACGGCGGCGCGGAAGGCGGGCGTGCTCGATGAGCGCGACCTCGCGCCGGTCGCCGAGTTCCTGCAGGCCATTACGCCGATGCCGGCGGTGTTCGACAACCACTATGTGACGCGCATCAACGGCGCGAATGTGAAGAAGGGAAAGAACAAGCGCGAGCTCGGCGAAGCACTGCGCAAGGACATCCGCGACTTCAAGGCGAAGCACGCGCTCGACCGGCTCGTGATCGTCTGGTGCGCGTCCACGGAGATCTACCTGAAGCCCGGACCGCAGCACGCGACCATCGCCGCCTTCGAGAAGGCGATGGAGAGCAACGACGACCAGATCGCGCCGTCGATGCTGTACGCGTGGGCCGCGCTCATGGAGGGCGTCCCGTTCTGCAACGGCGCGCCGAATCTCTGCGTGGACATTCCCGCGCTGATCGAGCTCGCGAACGAGAAGGGCGTGCCGATCTCGGGCAAGGATTTCAAGACGGGGCAGACCTGGCTCAAGACCGTCATCGCTCCCGGTATCAAGGCGCGCATGCTCGGACTGAAGGGCTGGTACTCGACGAACATCCTGGGGAATCGCGATGGCGAGGTGCTCGACGATCCGGCGTCGTTCAAGACGAAGGAAGAATCGAAGCTCTCCGTGCTGCACACGATCCTGCAGCCCGACAAGTATCCCGACCTGTACAAGGATTTTTCGCACGTCGTGCGGATCAACTATTACCCGCCACGCGGCGACAACAAGGAAGGGTGGGACAACATCGACATCGTCGGGTGGATGAACTACCCGATGCAGATCAAGGTGAATTTTCTGTGCCGCGATTCGATTCTCGCGGCGCCGATCGTGCTCGACGTGGCCCTCTTCTCCGACTTCGCGCACCGCGCCGGGATGAAGGGGATTCAGGAATGGTTAAGCTTCTATTACAAATCGCCGATGACTGCTGCGGGACTGCAGCCGGAGCATGATCTTTTCATTCAGCAGACGAAGCTGAAGAACACGCTGCGACACCTCATGGGCGAAGAGCAGATCACGCATCTTGGCTTGGAGTATTACGCATGAGCACAGGGCGGTTTCGCAACTTCCTGACAGCTGTCAACTCACAGCTGTCAGGTGACAGCTCCCAGAAGCATTACTTCGCTCACGCAGCGGTGTACGCGCTGGTGATCTTCGGCATCGCCTGCGGGCCGTCGCTGTCCAACGCCGATATGCGCGCCTGGACCCCGGAATTCGAATTCCGGATCGCGTCCGACGTCGTGCCGCCGCAGGCGCTCGAGCAGATCCATTACACGATCACCGTGCGTGACAACAAGACGCACGAGCCGATCGCGAACGGGCAGGGAAGAATTTTCGCGACGAACGCCGATGGGCATTCGATCAACGACGGGTTCCGGTACGGCCCGGAGGTCGGCGTCTACCACGCGACCCTGATGTTCATCACCGCCGGCGACTGGGCCATGAACGTCCAGTTCCGCCGCGACTCCACGAAGGCCCTCCAAAAACCCGACAACGACTGGCGACAGACCGTACTCGTCGCTGCGGAACCCGGGAGTTCCAAGCCATGAAGCATTTTCATCGCACAACCGTCGTTCCCGATACCGTGCTCGCGGACGCTGACGCGTTCTTCCCGACGATCGGGATGAAGCAGACGGCGGCCGGCGCGCGCACGCGAAGGTTCGAGGGAACCGTGGGCGAGCCCGCTGACCACGTCACGCTCGATCTCTCGGTGAAGATGGAGGGCGGACACTACACGTTCGTCGAGGCGAAGACGTCGGCGCAGGGCGAGAGCCGGCTCGACCGCGGTGTGAAGAACTTCTTCACGCGCCTGCACCGGATGGCCGACCCGAGGCACGCGTTGAGCGCGTCGTACTGAGCGTGGCGGTGAAGGGCGACGCCCGGGGCGCGAAGCGGAAAGAAAAACACGCCGCCGCGCCTGGCGTCGCCGGGAGACTCTCGCACTCCGACAAGCTCTCGCTGTACTACTGGATGCGGCTCACGCGCACGCTCGAGGAGCGGCTCGTGAACCTGCACCGGCAGAACAAGCTCGTGGGCGGCCTCTTTCGTTCGCTCGGACAGGAGGCGGACGCCGTCGGCTCGGCGTTCGCGGTCGAGGAGCACGATGTGCTCTCGTCACTCACGCGAAACCTCGGGTCGTTGCTCGTGAAAGGCGCGACGCCCGTCGAAGTCATCCGCCAGCACATGGCCACCGCCGATTCGCCCACGCGAGGCCGCGATCTCGGGCTGCACTTCGCGGACATGGGCCGCGGGTTCATCGGTCACATCTCGCCGCTCGGCGACATGGTCGCGGTGATGGCCGGCGTCACGCTCTCGTTCAAGGTGCGCGGTGAACCGCGCGTCGGTCTCGTCTACCTCGGCGACGGCGCGACGAGCACCGGCGCGTTTCACGAGGGGATCAACTTCGCGGCGGTGCAGCGCTGCCCGCTGGTGGTGATCGCCGAGAACAACGGGTACGCGTACTCCACGCCGACGGCGAAGCAGAGCGCGGCGAAACAGTTCGTCGACAAGGCCGCGGGCTACGGGGTGGCCGGCGATCGGGCGGACGGCAACGACGTGCTGGCGGTGTACGAGGTGACGAAGCGCGCGGTCGATCGCGCGCGCTCGGGCGGCGGCGTCACGCTGATCGAGCTCGTGACATACCGGCGCCGCGGGCACGCGGAGCACGACAACCAGTCCTACGTTCCGGGTGGCGAGGTCGAGCGCTGGGCCGCCGAGAACGATCCGATCGACCGTTACGTGCGCGTGCTGATCGACCGGGAGAAAGTCGAACAGTCGGAGCTCGACGCGATCGATGCGCGCGCAACCGCCGAAGTCGACGCCGCCGCCGATCAGGCGCTGCGTTCGCCGCCGCCCTCGGGACCGGACGCGCTCACGGATGTGTACGCGGGCGCGTCGCGCCTCGCGCCGCACTGGTACCGCAAGTAACAATGGCCGAGATCACCTACCTCGAAGCCATTCGCGAGGCGCTCGTCGAGGAGATGGAGCGCGACGCGAACGTCTTCTGCCTCGGCGAGGACGTCGGCGTGTTCGGCGGCGCGTTCAAGGTCACCGAGGGGCTGCAGGCGCGGTTCGGTGAGAACCGCGTGATCGACACGCCGATCTCGGAGATCGCGATCGTCGGCGCGGCCGCTGGAGCCGCGCACATGGGCCTGCGCCCCGTCGCGGAAATGCAGTTCGCCGATTTCATCTCGTGCGCGTACGACGTGCTGACCAACTACGTCGCGACGTCGCGCTATCGCACGGGGCTCGCCTGCCCGATGGTCGTGCGCGCGCCGAGCGGCGGCTACGTGCGCGGCGGCCCGTTCCACTCGCAGAATCCAGAGGCGGCGTTCGTGCACACGCCGGGGCTGAAGATCGTCTGCCCCGCGACGGCCGAAGACGCCAAGGGCCTCCTGAAATCCGCGATCCGTGACGACGACTGCGTGCTGTTCTTCGAGCACAAGTATCTGTACCGCCGCATCAAGGGCGTAATGCCCCCGGGCGATCACCTCACGCCGATCGGCAAGGCGCGTATCGCACGGGAAGGGAAGGATCTCTCGATCATCACGTACGGGGCCACCGTCTGGAAGGCGATCGAAGCCGCGGACCAGCTCGCGCAGGCAGGTGTCTCGGTCGAAGTGATCGACCTGAGAACGCTCGCGCCGCTCGACGACGACGCGATCGTCGCGACCGTGAAGAAGACGAACCGCGTGGTGATCGTGCACGAGGACACGCGCACGGGCGGCATTGCGGGTGAGATCGCCGCGCGCATCAACGAACTCTGCTGGGAGTGGCTCGACGCGCCGGTGCTGCGCGTGACCGCGCACGACGTGCCGCTGCCCAGCGCCGCCGCCCTCGAAGATTTCGTGCTGCCCCAGACCGCCGACATCGTGGCGGCGGCGCAGCGCGTGGGGCGGTACTAAATTACTACGATGGAAGATGGAGGATCGAAGATGGAAGCCGAAGCGCCGCCTCGCGTATCGACCGTCCGAAAGGTCGCGATCGGCTGCTTTACGTCGTGGCTCGGCTTCGTGAGCGGTGCGATGGTGGCCGCGCTCCTCTCGAAGTTCACCACGTTCCTCACGAGGGCGGGCGAATGTGATGGGATTCCTTCGTGCAACTGGTACATTTGGGCAGGGATCGGCGGGCTGATCGGCGCGGTGACCCTGCCGCTGTTGGTGCTGCGGGTGCTCGGGAAGCCTGCGAAATCCGGGAGACCGGATGCGGGATTCTAGAAATGCGGGATGCGGAGTGCGGGACTTAAATTGGGGGAGGTAGTCGTGGCTCGAGTTGACGTAATCATGCCCCAGATGGGGGAGTCGATCGCCGAGGGGACCGTTTCGCGCTGGCTGAAGAAGGTCGGTGACGAGGTGAAGCGCGACGAACCGCTCTTCGAGATCTCCACGGACAAGGTGGATGCGGAGATCCCGTCGCCGTCCGCCGGCGTGCTCGCCGAGATCATCGTCGGCGAGGGGAAGACGGTGACGATTCAGACCGTCGTCGCGCGCATCGAAACCGAGAAGGGCGCAGCGGTTGCCGCGCCTGTCGCGGCACCCGCGCCCGCGGCGCCATCGGCCGCTCCTGCGCCGGCGCCCCGCGCGCCCGAACGGGCCGCCGTTCCGCTGATGGTCGCGCAACCCGCGCACGCGGCGCCTCGTGCGCCGAACAGCGGCTTCGAGGAGCGCATTCGCACGAAGAGTTCGCCGCTCGTGCGCCGCATCGCGGCGGAGCACGGCGTGGAGATTTCACAGCTCGCCGGAAGCGGAATCGCGGGCCGCGTCACCAAGCGCGACCTGCTCGGATTCCTGGAGAGCGGCGCGCCGATGCCGGCTTCGGGCAACGGCGGACACGGAGCGGTCGCGACGCCCGCGCCCGCCCCGCTCGCCGTTGCGACCGCGACGGCGTGGCCCGGCGACCTCGTCGAGCCGATGTCGAAACTGCGGCGCCTCACGTCGGAACACATGGGGATGGCGATTCGGGTGGCGACCCACGTCACCACGTTCTTCGAGTTCGACCTCACCCGCGTCGCACGCGTCCGCTCGGCGCTGCGCGCGGACTTCGAGGCGCAGACGGGACAGAAGCTCACGTACCTGCCGTTCATCATTCAGGCCGTGGTGATGACGCTCAAGCGACACCCGATCATCAACGCCGCGGTCAACGGCGGCGAGATCATCTTCCGCCGCCGGTACAATATCGGCCTCGCGGTCGCCCTCGAGCCGACCGGGCTGATCGTGCCCGTGATCAAGAACGCGGAAGACCTGTCGCTCTCCGGCATCGCGAAGGCCGCCAACGATCTCGCGAGCCGGGCGCGCTCGAAGAAGCTCGGGCCCGCCGACGCGCAGGACGCGACATTCACCATCACGAACCCCGGCGTGTTCGGGTCGCTGATGGGCACGCCGATCATTCCAGTCGGCACCACGTCGATCCTCGGACTCGGCACGATCGAGAAGCGGCCGAAGGTGCTCACCGGAACGGATGGCGAGGACACGATCGCGATCCGCACCTGCGCGTACTTCTTCCTTTCGTTCGATCACAAGGTCGTGGACGGCGCCGATGCCGACCGTTTCATGGGGGACCTGAAGCGCACGCTCGAGTCGATCCCCGACAAGGGTTTCTAGCTGATGCCGCGCGCGCTCTCGATCAAGCGTTCGATCGTTCCGCTCTCGGAGCGGGCCAAGTATCTCGAGCGCCTGAAGGCGCGAAAGGACTACTACCAGCACGCGAGCTGCGAGTTCTGGGTGTTCGAGGAGGCCGCGCTCACGGGCGCGTTCATCGAGTTCGTCGAGGCGGCCGATGCCTCGACGCTCGAGGCCGCGCACTCCGCCGCTCCCGAGCCGGTGCTCGATCCCGCCCGCATCTACACTGAAGTGGAGCTCACCTGACATGCCCACGCGCAGCATCGACATCGACGGCGCACGCTGGAACGTCTTCCCGTCGGGCTACACGACGCAGTACGACGCCGATGAGTTCGGCCTGCTGTTCGTGAAGGGAACCGCCGGCGATCGCGTCGTGCGCATCACCCGCTACTCGCCGCAGGGCGCGCATTCGCGCGAGCAGTCGCTCGCGGCGCTGACGGACGCGGATGTTCGCGCGCTGTTCGGGCAGTCGCAGGCGAGCTTCACCTCGCCCGAGGCCGGTTACGCACCGTGACGGCTCGCTTGGACGCGGACCCAGCCGGCGGTAATCCGACCGCCGCGCACAGGCCGCCCGGTTTCGTCGACCTCCATTCGCACTCCACCGCCTCGGACGGCGCGCTCGCGCCCGCCGAGGTCGTGGAGACCGCCGCGCGCGCGGGGCTCGCCGCGCTCGCGCTCACCGATCACGACACGCTCGCCGGCGTCGCGGCGGCGCGGGAAGCCGGTGAGCGGCTCGGCGTGCGGATCGTCGCGGGCGTCGAGCTGAGCCTGATGGACGGCGACAAGGAAGTGCACATGCTCGGCCTGCACATCGCACGGGTCGACGCGCTGCAGGCGGAGCTCGAGGCCGTTCGCGATTCGCGCAAGTCACGCGCCGAGCAGATCGTCGCGAAGCTGAACGCGCTTGGCGTGCCGCTGACGGTTGATGCGGTCTTTGTCCAGGCGGCGGGCGGAGCCGTGGGACGGCCGCACATCGCGCGCGCGCTGATCGCCGGCGGCTGGGTGCGCGACCAGCGCGAAGCGTTCGACAAGTACCTGGGCGCGGGGCGTCCCGCGAACGTCGAGAAACAGCGCATCACGATTGCCGACGGCATCCGCCTGATTCACGAGTGCGGCGGACTCGCCGTGATCGCGCATCCCGGCGGCGACGGACGGCGCGAGCGTGTGGAGCCGCTCGTTGCGCTCGGACTCGACGGGCTCGAGGTGAAGCATCCGGGGCACTCGGGCGAGGACACGCTCCGCATCGCCGCACTCGCGGATTTCTTCGGACTCGTGAAGAGCGGCGGATCCGACTGGCACGGTGCGACGAACGGACCGCGTGTGCTCGGCGGAATGCAGGTGCCGGAGGAGTGGCTCGATCGCCAGGACGCGCGACTGGAGAAGCGGCGCACCGCCGCCGTGGCGTGAGCATGCTCGCAGGACGCGTGGCACTCGTTACGGGTGCCGGGCACCGCATGGGACGCGCGATCGCGGTCGCGCTCGGAGAGGACGGTGCGCATGTGGCGGTGCACCATCACGACTCCGAGGAGCCGGCGCGCGCAACGGTGAAGGCGATCGAAAGCGCCGGAGGCGCCGCCTCGGTCTTTCGGGCGGACCTGCGCGATGCCGGGGCAGCCTCGAGCCTCGCCGCCGACGTTTGCCGCGCGTGCGGGCGTCTCGACGTGCTCGTGAACTCCGCCGCCACGATGATGCGCACGCCGCTCGACACGGTGACACCCGAGCAGTGGGACGAAGTGTTCGCGCTGAACCTCAGGGCGCCGTTCTTTCTCTCGATCGCCGCCGCGCGCGCGATGGGCGCGCAGGGCGGCGTGATCGTGAACATCTCGGACCACATGGGGTTCGAATCGTGGCCGGCGTTCGTGCCGCACGGCGTGAGCAAGGCCGGCGTGTCGGCGATGACGCGCGCGCTCGCCGCCGCGCTCGCCCCGCGCGTTCGCGTGAACGCCGTCGCGCCGGGCGCGGTGCTCGCCCCGGAGGGATGGCCGGCGGCGGAGCAGGAGCGATACGCGAAGGAGACTCCGCTCGCCAGGATCGGCACGCCGGACGACGTGATCGGCGCGATTCGCTACCTGATCGCCGCGACGTACGTGACGGGCGAGACGCTGTTCGTCGACGGCGGCCGCCATGACGCGCGCTGACCACGCCATAGCGGACGAAGCCCCCGCCGCGCCCCAGCACTACGGCACGATCGTCGTCGTCGGCGGCGGCTGTTATGGCAGCTACTACGTGCGCCAGCTCCGGCGCGCGCGCGAGCGCGAGGCGCTCACGTGGGAGCGCCTGATCGTCGTCGATCACGACGAGGATTGTGGGGTCGCGCGCGAGCACCCGGCCGATCTCGAGCTGGCCGTCTCCGACTGGTCCGGGTTCTTCGCGGAGTATCTCGGCGGCGAGGCGCGGGATGTGGACGCGATCGTGCCATCGCCGCTGATGCCGCACCTCCTCTTCGAGTGGCTCGAGCAGCGCGCGCGCGAGCGGTGGCCGTCGCGGCGCGTTTCGATCGAGATGCCCGGTGCCTTGTCCGGTGTTCCGTGGCAGAAGGAGGGCGGCGAATCCACGCGCTATGTGAGCTTTGCCGAGTGGATGTGCCCCGTGAACTGCATCGAGCCACGGATTTGCCCGCATACGAGGGATGTGCGCACGTGGAGCCTGCCGCCGTCGGTGCGCGCGCATGTCGAGGCGGCGCGCGCAAACGGCGAGCAGCTTGACGGGCCTGCGATATTTCACTGCACGCACCGCGCGTACGGCGTGGGGATGATCGACGTGCGGGATGTGCTGGGCTCGGAGCGGTTGCTCGTGGAGGCAGCGGAGCGCGGAGAGGCGCGGTTGCTCGTGGGAACGGTTTCGCATTGCCATGGAGCACTGGGGGTGCTTGTCGTGACGTAACGGCAACGCTCTCAGACGCGAGCTGTCAGTGGACAGCTTTCAGACAACGGCCTCATTACCGACCGGCGCGCGGATCGGTAAAGAGGCCGTTGTCCGGCGGCTAAGGGCTGGCGGCTGTCGTCTGAGAGCGTTGCAGTTATTTGTTGCCGTTCATTGCCCCGCACTCGCAACCATGCGAAATTGCGGGAACTTGAATGAGAGGAATCAGCCGTGGCGAGTTTCGACTACGACGTCGTGATCATCGGAGCCGGACCCGCGGGAATGTGCGCGGGGATGTACGCGGGGCGCTCGATGCTCAGGACCGTGGTGCTGGAGCAGGGACTTCCGGGCGGTGAGCTGCTCAATACCGAAGTCATCGAGGACTACATCGGGTTCGAACACATCCTCGGCTGGGAACTCGCCGAGAAGTTCAACTCGCACGCCATGAAATTCGGCGCGGAAATCCGCACGTCGGTGCGCGTCGGGAAGGTGCGCAAACTCGCGGACGGGTCCTTCGAGACGACGGTCGAGAACGGCGACGCGTTCCGCTCGCCGGCCGTGATCGTCACCGCGGGCGGCACGCCGGTGAAGCTCGAAGTGCCGGGCGAGATCGAGTACGCGGGGAAGGGCGTCTCGTACTGCGCGATCTGCGACGGCGCGTTCTTCAAGGGACATACCATCGCGGTCGTCGGCGGCGGCGATGCGGCGTGCGAAGAGGCGGACTTCCTCACGCGCTATGCCGACAAGGTGTGGCTCATTCACCGTCGCGACGAGTTCCGCGCCTCGAAGATCGTGCAGCAGCGCCTCTTCGCAAACCCGAAGATCGAGGTCATCCGGGACACCGTGGTCGAGAAGATCGCCGGCGCGGACGGTTTGATGACGCACGCGTCGCTCCGTCATGTGAAGACGGGCGAGCGGCGCGACCTTCCCTCGACCGGGATCTTCATTTTCGTCGGATTCTCGCCGAACACCGGCGTGATCGACGGGCACGTCGAGCACGATGCGGCCGGCTACCTGCTGACCGACTCGAACATGCAGACGTCGATCCCCGGGCTGTTTGCCGCCGGCGATGTGCGCGTGCAGCTCACCCGGCAGGTCACCACCGCCGTTGGTGACGCGACGACGGCCGCGATCGCGGTCGAGAAATACCTGACCGCGCGCAAGAACGGCGAAGGTGCACCAGCGCCGATGCCCATGCTGATGCGGAAGGCCGGATGATCGTCTCGTCGGTCACCGTCGGCCCCTTCGCGGAGAACTGCCATCTCCTGATGGAGGAAGGTTCGCGCCTGGCGGTGCTCGTGGATCCCGGCGACGAGGGCGCGCGGATCGTGCGCGAGGTGAACGCGGCGGGCGCGCAATTGCAGGCGATCTGGATCACGCACGCGCATCTCGATCACATCGGCGGCATCGCGGCGGTACTCCGCGAGTGGAAGGTGCCGGTGTACCTGCATCCGCTCGACCGGCCGCTCTACGATCGGGGCGCGCAGCAGGCCGCTGCGTACGGCATCCCCTTTGAATCGCCGCCGGCGCCCGATCTCGAGCTCGCGGAGGGGGACGCACTCGCGCTCGGCGCGCTTCGCTTCGGCGTGATGCACCTGCCGGGGCACGCGCCCGGCCACGTCGCATTCTACGGTCATGGCATGCTGTTCAGCGGCGACGTGCTCTTCGCCGGCTCGGTCGGCCGGACCGACCTTCCGCTCTCGAGTCCTGCCCAGCTCGAACGCTCGCTCGAACGACTCGCGATCCTGCCGCCCGAGACCCAGGTCCATGCGGGCCATGGACCTGCAACGACGATCGGCGACGAGCTGCGAACCAACCCGTTCCTGTCGCGCGTGGCCCGGATCGCGCGCCGATGAACCGCTCGGTTCGACTGCAGGCGGCGGCGCTGCTCGTGGCGGCGTGGATCGGCGCGGCGCTGATCACCGTCGCCGTCGTGGCGCCGGGCGCGTTCGCGGTGCTCCCCTCGAGAACGATGGCGGGCACCATGGTCGGCCGCGTGCTGCCTGCGTTGTTCGTTGCGGGGATGGTGATCGGCATCCTCGTGGCCGTGGTGACGAGCGGCGCGCCGTCGACCGGCGCGCCATCGGCTGGCGCGCCCCGCTGGGCTTCGGCGAGCGCCCTCCTGGCTGCGCTCGCCTGCGGCGTCGCCCAGTTCTGGATCACCCCGAAACTGGACCGTTTGAGAGCGGGAATCGGGGGTCCGGTGGACGCCTTGCCGGCTGGTGACACCCGCCGCGTGGCATTTGGGCTCCTTCATGGGTATAACGTGGCAGGGCTGGGCGTCGCCATGTTGGGCGCCGCTGTCTGCCTGGGCTTCCTGCTCGTCGCAATGCGTCCGCGCTCTTGACTGAATTTCCTCACTCGACTGGAACCGCATATGCTCCGTCGCTCGTCTCCGTTCCTCGTCCTCGGCATGATCACGGTGGTCGCCTCGTGCGACAATCTCACCGGTCTCGGGGCCAGCTCCGGCACGCCAGTCGGGATCGTGCTGATGGACGCGCGCACGAAGGGTGCCGGATACACCACGTATCCGCGGGTGAACTTCTATTCGGTGGGATCGGCGACGTTCGTGTATTCGACGATCACCTCGGACAGTTGCATCACGACGGTGTACGACTCGACGGCGGTGCTTGCCAACACCGCGACGCAGATCGGCGCGGGCGCGTACATGATCGCGGCGGTGTCGGCAGACACGGATTCGCTCTACAAGGCCGCGACGGGTGACCTGACGTACCACTCGAACCACATCGCCGGACTGCCGTTCACTCCCGGCGATTCGGTCTTCTTCAACATTGCGGGCGACTTGGCCGGGTTCCCGCAGCTGCAGGCGCATGCGCGCACCGCGGAACCGTTCACCATCATCCGGCCGACCATTCCGCCCTCCGGCCAGCCGATGGTCGTCCAATGGACGCCCGCGACGGACAACAACGCCGCGATGTACCTCGCGCTGATTTACAACAGTGGCGGCGGGACGGCGCTGAACGCGCAGATCTTCTGCGACTTCCACGACGCCGGGCAGGGAACCGTACAAGCCCGTCTGCTCGACGCGCTCCGGTCGACGTCCGTGCCGTTCGTGGTGCAGGCGCAGCGTGTGCGCGCGAACCTCGTCGTTGCGCAGGGCACGACGACGGCGTACATGAACATCGTCTCGACGTTCGAAGTGCCGACTCCGGTTTCCCCATAATGAGTTCCAAGCCCGCCACCCGTACCGAGCGCGATCCGCTCGGCGCTCTCGAAGTACCGGCGGACGCGCTGTATGGTGTGCAGACGCTGCGCGCCGTGAAGAACTTTCCGATCAGCGGCCTGGCGCCGCTTCCGGCGTTCGTGGACGCCGTCGTGCGCATCAAGCGCGCGGCGGCGCTCACCCATAAGGACACCGGGCGCCTCGACGCGCGCCTGGCCGACGCGATCGTCGAGGCGTGCGACGAGATTCTCGGCGGCGCGCACCGCGAGCAGTTCGTCGTGGATGTGTACCAGGCAGGTGCGGGCACCTCGCACAACATGAACGTCAACGAGGTGCTCGCGAACCGCGCGAACGAGCTGCTCGGTGCGGCGCGCGGCGTGTACGCGCCCGTTCACCCGAACGATCACGTCAACATGGCGCAGTCGACCAACGACGTGATCCCCACGGCGATACGGCTCGCCATCCTCGGAGAGCTCGCCCCGCTCGCCGCATCGCTCTCGGCGCTGCGCGGATCGCTCGCTGCGAAGGGAGAGCAATTCGATCACGTGCTCAAGGCCGGCCGCACGCATCTGCAGGACGCGATGCCGATCCGGCTCGGCCAGGAGTTCGTGGCGTGGTCGGGGACGATCGAGCGTGCGGTGCGGCGGCTCGGCGACGCGGCCGAATACCTGCGCGACCTGGGCATCGGCGGCAGCGCGGTCGGCACGGGCGTGAACGTCGAGCCGGAGTATCCGTCGCGCATGGTGGCGCATCTGCGCGCCATGACCGGGCTGCAGCTTCGCGCCGGCGATCGCATCCAGCTCATGCAGTCGATGACGGACGTCGCGTCGTTCAGCGCGGCACTGCGCTCGCTCGCGCTGGATCTCTCGAAGATCTCGAGTGACCTGCGCCTGCTCGCGAGCGGACCGCGCACCGGTCTCGACGAGATCGTGCTGCCCGCGGTGCAGCCGGGCTCGTCGATCATGCCGGGCAAGGTCAATCCGTCGATCGCCGAAATGGTGAACCAAGTCTGCTTCCAGGTCGTCGGCAACGACACGACGGTGGCGATGGCGACGGAGCACGGGCAGCTCGAGCTGAATGTCATGATGCCCGTGATCGCGCACAACGTGCTCTTCTCGATGCGGATCCTCAGGAGCGCGGCGCGGACGCTCGACGAGCTCTGCGTGCAGGGCATCGAGGCGAACGTCGAACAATGCGCGTACTGGCTCGAGCGCTCGGCGGCGCTCGCCACCGCGCTGGCGCCGCGCATCGGATACGCGAAGGCCGCGGCGATCGCGAAGGAATCCGTGAAGAGCGGCGAACTCATCCGCGATCTCGCGGCTCGCGAGCAGATTCTCCCGCCGGAGGAGCTCGCGAAGGTCCTCGACCTTCGACGAATGACGGAGATTGGGGTGCCGGGGGAAGACGATGGAAGATCGAAGATGGAAGATGGATCCGGTTCGCCGTAGTCATCTTCCATCTTCCATCTTCCATCGTGGGTGATCGGTCGCGGGTCTACTCGCCTTTTTTCAGTCTCTCCCGTAAACTGGACTACATGCGCATTACGACCTGGGCCGAGTACGGCGTGGGACCTCCCATGCTGCAGGGCTGAGCGTGCTGCTTCCCCTGACTGCGGAGTGGCGCGCCGCGCGCGAGCGGAAGCGCAAGGCGATCGCGTTTCTCGCTGCGGTGCGGCGGGAGCCCGCCGAAGCGGACGTGCGCTGGCTCGCCGGGGTCGCCGCGCGGGACGACCAGGATCATGCGCGGTGGGAGTTGCGTTACGCGCGGCTCGCGCTGGCCGTGCTCACCGCGCAGCGCGATGCGCTGGACGACCGGACGGGGTCGGATGTCGTGGCGGCGCTGGGCGAGGCGATGGCCGAGGATCCACGGGTGGATCCGATGATGCAGGAGTTGGTTGGGCGGCAGCTGAACGACCGGCTCTCTGGATACAAAGAGGCGCTGATTGCGCGAGGTGGAGCGGTGGGGAGCGGGGAGCGGCTCGGCAGAGTGCTGCTCGCGTTCGCGTCGGATGGGGCGCGATCTGCAGGGGCGCCATTGCCGCGGGCGGTGGAGCTGCTGAGTGGGTACATCGCGGAGGCGAACGCGGCGCTGCGAAGCGTGTACGGGGAGGCGACATTGCCGGAGCATTTGCCCCCGTCCGAAGCGGCCGCGCGCTAGCCACCTTACCGGCGTAAAAAGTCATTGGTCATTGGTCGTTGGTCTTTAGTTGACCAAACACCAATGACCAATGACCAATGACAGATTACTCGTATTAGGCCATCCCCTCGCGCATTTCCATCCCTGAGTGCCGAAGGCGGGACTCGAACCCGCACGGGCTTGCACCCACTGGCTCCTGAAGCCAGCGCGTCTACCAGTTCCACCACTCCGGCTTGCGTGTCTAACCTAATGGCGTCGCAGCCGATACCCAAGGGTGCGGGTACTCGTCTTCCGTCGAGGGATATAATCCATCATGGCCAAGCCCGCCGACAAACCGGATACCGATGCGATCGAGTCGATCGCGCGCAACAGGCGCGCGCGTTTCGACTATGAGATCATCGAGACCTGGGAAGCCGGCATCGCGCTGACGGGCACCGAAGTGAAGTCGCTGCGCAACGGCAAGGCGCAAATCACCGACGCGTACGGCATCCTGAAGGACGGCGAGGTCTGGCTCTTGAACCTGCACATCGCGCCGTACGAGCAGGGCAATCGCTTCAATCACGAGGCAACGCGCACGCGGAAGCTCCTGCTGCACAGCCGCGAGATCAAGAAGATGATCGGCGCCGTCGAGCGGCAGGGACTCACGCTCATTGCGCTCGAGATCTACTTCAAGCGCGGCCGCGCGAAGGTGCGGCTCGGGCTCGGCCGGGGGAAGAAGCTGCACGACAAACGCGCGGACCTGAAGGAGAAGGACGACAAGCGCGAGATGGCGCGCGCGGTGAAGGTGCGGCGATGATGTGCGCGCCCTTCCTGCTCGCGTTTGTCCTGCACGCGCAGGACAGCGTCCACGTGCGTGGCGTCGCGCGCGACACGACACTCGCCGTCGTGTCGACGCCCGCGGGCGGCGCGCTGCGCGCCGACGTCGTGCTGCCGCTCATCGGCGGGTCCGTGTCCGCCTCGACGACTGGCCGCTGGAAGATCGATGCGCCGGGCGTGAGCTTCACGCTCGTCGATGGCGTGCCGTTCGCGACGACCAAGGACGGCCCGATTCCGCTCGCCGCGGCCCCGATCCTCCGCAACGGCGCGCTCCTCCTGCCGCTGCAGGTCCTCGCCGACATCGTGCCGCGCATCGGCAACCGTGTCGTCTGGGACGCCGAGAGCCGCGAACTGCGCGCCTTCAGGAACCTCGGGAAGAACGCGAACGCCTCGTCGCCGCCCGCTGCGCCGCGCACGCCCGAGCCGCGAGCCGCGAGGACACCGGCGGCCGCCACCGCGTCGACGCCGGCGCGTTCCTCCGCGCCGTCGCCGCGGCACCGGCTGATCGTCGTGGATGCCGGACACGGCGGCGTGGACCCCGGCATGCACGGCCCCATCGGCCAGCGCACCACGCTCTACGAGAAGGACATCACGCTCGACGTGGCGAAGAAACTCGCGCACGAACTCGAAGGCCGCGGCGTTGGCGTGCTCATGACGCGCACCACCGATACGCTCATCGCCCTCGGTGATCGCGGCAGGATCGCGAACGCGGCCAAGGGCGACCTGTTCATCTCCATTCACGTGAACGCGGCCAACCTCAACTGGAAGGAACCCGGCGCCGCCCGCGGATTCGAGACCTACTTCCTCGCCGAGGCGAAGACCGAAGACGAGCGCCGCGTCGCGAGGATGGAGAACGAGGTCGTTCGATTCGAGAGCAGCGGCGATCCCGCGCAGGAGGGCGGTCTCGGTTTCATCCTGAAGGACATGGCGCAGAACGAACAGCTGCGCGAGTCGAGCGACCTCGCGGAGACGATCCAGTCGCGCCTCAAGCGGATCCATCCGGGACCGAGCAGGGGAGTGAAGCAGGCCGGGTTCATGGTGCTGGTGACGGCGTTCATGCCCTCGGTGCTGGTCGAGATCGGATTCGGAACGAACCCGGCGGAGGCGGCCTACATCTCGGGCGAGGCAGGGCAGCGCGCGATCGCAAGCGCGGTCGCGGACGCGGCGATGGAATACCTCGGGCGTTACGAGCGTCGCGTGACCGGCACCTCCACGCTTCAGGACCCCCCGAAGTGACTGAGAACCGCAGCATCGCGGGCGCGAATCCGCCGTACGATTCGCCCGCGCTCAAGACGCATGCGGCCGGTCTCGACTTCCAGAATCCGCTCCTGCTCGCGGCCGGCACCGCGGCATACGGCCGCGAGCTCGCGGAGGTGATGGTCCTCGATCGCCTCGGCGGACTGGTCACGAAAGCCGTGAGCGTCGAGCCGCGCGATGGGGCGCCCGCTCCGCGCGTGACGGAGTTCGACGGCGGGATGATCAACGCCGTCGGGCTCGCGAACCCCGGTGTGGACGAGGTGAAGGCGACGGAGCTGCCGTGGCTCGCGAAAGAACTCAGGCACGCGCGGGTGATCGTGAACGTGATCGGCCGCATCGTCGAGGATTTCGGCGAGGTCGTCGCGCGCCTCGACGACTCCCAAGGTCTTCACGCGTACGAGCTGAACGTGAGCTGTCCGAACACGCGCGCCGGCGGACTCGAGTTCGGCGCCGATGCCGCGTCGCTCACGGCGGTGATCACGCGCGCCCGCGCCGCGACGCGGCGTCCGCTCTTCGTGAAACTCTCGCCGACGCTCCCCGACATCGGTTTCACGGCGCGCTGCGCGGTGGACGCCGGCGCCGACGGCATCAGCGTGGTGAACACGATGCCCGGGCTCGTCATCGACCTGGAGACGCGCCGCCCGAGGCTCGGATTCGGGAGCGGCGGCGTGAGCGGGCCGGGACTGCGGCCCGTGGGCGTGCTCGCGACGTGGAAGGTGAGGAACGTCGTGCCGGTGCCGATCATCGGACTCGGCGGCATCGGGAGCGCGGAGCACGCGCTGCAATATCTCATCGCCGGCGCGACACTCGTCGCGGTCGGAACGGCGGCACTCGCGGACCCGCGGGTGCCCGAAAAGATCGTGCGCGATCTCGCGGCCTGGTGTGCGCTTCATGACGTGCAGCGACTGGCGGATCTCGTCGGCACGCTTGAGTGGAGCTGAAAAAACGGCGACGGGCGGCGCGTGAGGGGCGACTTGGCGAAGAGCGACGCGTGAGGAGTGAGGAGACCGTCTCCTCGCCCCTCACGCGTCGCTCTTCGCCCAATTGCCCCTCACGCGTCGCTCCTCGCTGTTTCGAAAACCTCTCACCGGTCGCTCATCGCTCTTCGCCCAGCCCCTCACCCGTCGCTCGTCACCGTTGTAATTTTGAAGTATGAGTCCCCGTCCGCAGCCCATCATCGCGCTCGACGTTCCGTCCCTCGCCGACGCGCGCGCGCTCATCGCGACCCTCGGGGCCAGGGCGGACTTCTACAAGGTGGGTCTGCAGCTGTTCAGCGCCGAGGGGCCGCGGGTGGTCGAGTGGCTCCACTCGGAGGGAAAGCGCGTCTTCCTCGACCTGAAGCTGCACGACATTCCGTCGACCGTGCGGAAGGCCGCCGCGAGCGCGAAGCGCCTGAACGTGGCGCTCCTCACGATCCACGGGCTTGGCGGCGAGGCGATGGTGCGCGCGGCGGTCGAAGGCGCGGGCGAACACACCGGCGTGCTGGTCGTCACGGTGCTCACCTCGATGGACCTCACGACGGCGAGCGCGGCGCTGGGACGTCCCCTCGCCTCGCTGCGCGACGAGGTGCTACGGCTCGCGGCGCTGGCCGCGGGCGCCGGAGCGCACGGCGTGGTGTGCGCGGGCGCCGAATGCGCGGCGGTCCGCGCGGCACACGGCACGCGGCTCGAGCCGCTCGTGCCCGGCATTCGCACCGCTGCCACGGCGGCTGCCATTGCGGATGACGACCAGTCGCGGGTGGTTACGCCCGAGGCGGCGTCGAAGGCGGGCGCGGCGTATGTAGTGGTCGGACGCGCGGTGACCGCGGCGCCTGACCCGCTCGCGGCGCTCGAGGGAGTCCTGACCAGGCTCTCCTGAGGCGGGGCCGCACGTTCGGGGTCGGGTCCGGCATTCCTCTTCTGCACCCCGAATCGGGTCGACGACCCGTCAGGTACACGTCGATATGCCCACTTGTGTCAAGGCCCCGCACGGATTACGTTCCGAGACTGCCCCCAAAACGGGGCGTATCAATGCCTTCCGCATGTAATCCCTAGGTTTTCCGCTCGTCTTCGGAGTCTCTTCGTGAAAGTTCGCAGCAGCGTCAAGCCGATCTGTGAGCACTGCAAGGTGGTCAAGCGCCGCGGTGTGACTCGCATCATCTGCACGCGCAATCCCAAGCATAAGCAGCGGCAGGGCTAACCATGGCACGCATTTCCGGCGTCGATCTCCCACGGGAGAAAAAGGTCGAGATCGGCCTTACCTACATCTACGGCATCGGTCGCGAGACCGCGCGCCGCATCATCGCCGCGGCCGGGGTCAGCCCCGACCAGCGCATCAAGGATCTCTCGGACGCGGACGTGAACCGCCTCCGCCAGGAGATCGAAAAGACGTATCGCGTCGAAGGTGCCCTGCGCACTGAAGTCGCGATGAACATCAAGCGCCTGATGGACATCGGCTCGTACCGCGGCATCCGTCATCGCCGCGGCCTGCCGACGCGCGGTCAGCGCACCCATACCAACGCCCGCACCAAGAAGGGCCCGCGCCGCGCAATCGCCGGCAAGAAGAAGGTGACCAAGTAATGGCTATCGGAAAGAAGACCAAGCGCGTGGTGGAGGCCGAAGGCGTGGCCCACATCGCCGCGACCTTCAACAACACGACCATCACGATCACCGACGCGCACGGCAACACCGTCGCGTGGGGTTCGTCGGGCAAGGCCGGGTTCAAGGGTTCCAAGAAGTCCACGCCGTTCGCCGCCACCGTCGCCGCCGAGCAGGCTGCGCGCGAGGCGATGACGCTCGGTGTGCGCCGCGTGCACGTCCGCGTGCAGGGCCCGGGTTCGGGCCGCGAAAGCGCGATCCAGGCGCTCGCCGCCGCCGGCCTGCAAGTGAAGTCGATCAAGGACGTCACGCCGATTCCGCACAACGGCTGCCGTCCCCCGAAGCGCCGGAGGGTCTGAGCCATGCGTTACACCGGACCCAGCTGCCGTCAGTGCCGTCGCGAAGGCACCAAGCTGTTCCTCAAGGGCACCAAGTGCTTCACGGAGAAGTGCCCCGTCGAGCGCCGTCCCTACGCGCCCGGCGCGCACGGCCAGAGCACCGGCCGCCGCCGCAAGCTCTCGGAGTACGCGAAGCAGCTGCGTGAGAAGCAGAAGATCAAGCGCATCTACGGCGTCTCCGAAAAGCAGTTCCGCAACACGTTCGAGAAGGTGACCTCGTTGCCCGGCCTCACCGGTCACAACCTGCTCGCCGCCCTCGAGAGCCGTCTCGACAACATGGTGTACCGCATGGGTTTCGCGCCGAGCCGCAAGGCCGCGCGCCAGCTCATCCGCCACCGCCACATCGAGATCAACGGCAAGCGCGTCGATGTGCCGAGCTTCGCCGTCGCACCGGGGCAGGAAATCCGGCTGCGTCAGGCGTCGCGCGAACTCGCGATCGTCATCGGGTCGCTCGAACAGTCCGGCCGCGGCACGACGCCGAGCTGGCTGGCCGTCGACAAAGAGACGTTCAGCGGCCGTATGCTCGAGCGGCCGCAGCGCGCGTCCATTCCGATCGCGGCACAGGAGCAGTTGGTCGTCGAGTTGTACTCCAAGTAACCAGACTTTTCAGGTCGGGGCCCTGACCCCATCACGATCCTACCGCGCGTCAGGGGCGGGGTAGGGCGTAGACGGCGCCGCATGAAGGCCGTCTGACCATCATCAAGGATTCAAATACCATGGTTGACGCAATCGATCTTCGCGGGCTCGTCCGCCCGCAGCTCGTTGAAGCGACGAAGCGCGAGGACGACCCGAATATCGCCGAGTTCCGCCTCCAGCCGCTGGAGCGTGGCTTCGGCCACACGCTCGGCAACGCGATGCGGCGCATGCTGCTCTCGTCGCTGCGCGGCTCCGCGGTGTGGGGCTTTCGCATCGACGGCGTGCTCCACGAGCACCAGACCATCCAGGGCGTCGTCGAGGACGTGCACCAGATCATCGGTAACCTCAAGACGCTGACGCTCTCGCTCGCCGACGACGCCGAGGACGCGATCCTCCGCATCAACGCGAAGAAGGCGGGTCCCGTGACGGCCGGCGACATCGAGTCGCTGCGCGGCGCGACCATCATCAACCCGGAGCACCATCTGTTCACGATGCAGGATGACCGCGATCTCTCGGTCGAACTGTATGTGAACAAGGGACGCGGCTACGTCGAGGCCGACCAGCACCCGGCCGACCGTTCGCTCCCCGTGGACCTCGTTCGCATCGACTCCATCTATTCGCCGGTTCGCCGCGTGAACTTCTCCGTCGCGGAAACGCGCGTCGGACAGCGCACGGACTACGATCGCCTCGTCCTCACGGTCGAGACGAACGGCACGGTGACGCCGGAGCAGGCGGTCAGCTACGCCGCCGCGCTGGCCCAGACGCACTTCCAGTACTTCGTCGGGTTCGGCACGCACTCTGCCGCCCCGGTCGGCGGCAGTGAGTTCATCGGCACGGATGCGGCGCGACTCGCGCTCCTGCTGAAGACGCCAATTGATGACCTCGAACTTTCTGTGCGGTCCGTCAATTCGCTCAAGAACTCGAGCATCCGTTCGCTCGGTGATCTCGTGCGCCAGACGGAAGACCAGATCCTCGAAGTGAAGAACTTCGGCAAGAAGTCGCTCCAGGAAATCGCCGACCTGCTCGAGCGCGAAGGATTGAATTTCGGCATGCGTTTCGAAGAGAACGGCGATGGCGTGCGCGTGTCCGACTGGGGCACGCCGCCCAGCCGCGCGGCCGCCAAGGCGCCCGACGACGTCCCAGAGGAATAGCCCATGCGCCACCAGAAGGCAGGACGGCAACTCCGCCGCACGACCGAGCAGAAGCTCTCGCTCCTTCGGAACCTCGCGACCTCGCTCATCCTCGAGGGAGCCATCGAGACGACCGAGGCGAAGGCGAAGGAACTGCGTCCGTTCGTCGAGAAGCTGATCACGAAGGCCCGCACCGGCACGCTGCACGCGCGCCGTCTCGCCGGCGTTCACGTCCACAAGCGCGCGGCCTCGGACAAGCTCTTCCAGGAGCTCGGTCCCCGGTTCGCCACGCGCAAGGGCGGCTACACGCGCATCCTCAAGACCGGCCACCGCAAGGGTGACGGCGCAGAGATGGCGCGCATCGAACTCATCGAGGGCTGACCCAATGCCGATCGCCCGCAACAAGTGCTACGTCTGCACGAAGGGAATCGCCTTCGGCAACAACGTCTCGCACGCCAACAACAAGACCCGCCGTACCTGGAAGCCGAACCTTCAGGTCGCGCGCATCGTCATCGACGGAAAGATCCAGAAGATCAAGGTCTGCACGCGCTGCCTCGCCGCCGGCAAGATCCAGCGGGCGCCAAGAGGCGCAGCGGTGGCGGCCGTCGTCGCGTGATAGAAGCTCTTCGCACGGTCAAAGAGGGGAGCCCAGAGGCTCCCTTTTTTGTATGTGAGATGAATGCGGGATCCGGGATTTCGACCCAATGCAGAATGCAGAAAAGGAATCCCGCATTCCGCATCCCGCAGTCACGGGGTGCAGAGTGGTCGCCATCCAGTGCAGATTAGTAATCAATGAAAACCGCGCTGATCACCGGCATCACCGGACAGGACGGCTCCTACCTCGCCGAGCTCCTGCTCGCCAAGGGCTACCGCGTCGTCGGCATCGTCCGCCGCAGCTCCACCACGCCGTACGAGCGCATCGCGCACCTCGTCGACAAGATCGAGCTGCTCTCCGCCGACCTGCTCGACCAGACGTCGCTCGTCGACGCCATCGGCGACACCGGGCCGGACGAGATCTACAACCTCGCCGCGCAGAGTTTCGTCGCCACCTCGTGGACGCAGCCCGTGCTCACGGGCGAGTTCACCGCGCTCGGCGTGACGCGCCTGCTCGAGGCGGCAAAGCGTGCCGCGCCGAAGGCGAAGTTCTACCAGGCCAGTTCGAGCGAGCAGTTCGGCCAGGTGCTGGAGACGCCGCAGAAGGAGACCACGCCGTTCTATCCGCGCTCGCCGTACGGCGTCGCGAAGGTCTACGGCCATTGGATCACCGTGAACTACCGCGAGTCGTTCGGGATGTTCGCCGTGAGCGGAATTCTGTTCAATCACGAGAGCCCGCGCCGCGGCCTCGAGTTCGTGACGCGCAAAGTCACCGACGCCGTCGCGCGCATCAAGCTCGGCCGCGCGAGCGAAGTGCGGCTCGGCCACCTGCATTCGCATCGCGACTGGGGCTTCGCCGGCGACTACGTCGACGCGATGTGGCGCATGCTGCAGCAGGACAAGCCCGACGACTACGTCATCGGCACCGGCGAGAAATGGACCGTGCAGCAGCTCTGCGAGGAAGCGTTCTCGTATGCCGATCTCGACTGGCGCCAGTTCGTGAAGACGGACCCGAAGTTCGTGCGTCCCGCCGAGGTCGAGCTGCTCGTCGCGGATTCGTCGAAGGCGAAGCGCGTGCTTGGCTGGGAGCCGAAGGTGCGCTTCCGTGAGCTCGTGCGGATGATGGTGGACGCCGACCTCGCGCGGCATCGGAAGAGCGCCGGCGACGGCAACGGCTGACGTGGGGGCGAAGAAGGCGCTCGTCACCGGAGCCGGCGGGTTTGCCGGCCAGTGGCTCTGTCGCGACCTCGTACGGCAGGGATGGCATGTCACGGGCTCGTCGCTCACGGGCGATCCGGGGCCCGGCATCCTGTCGCCCGAAGATCACGCCGGGGTCGCCTGGCGCCACGAAGACCTGCGCACGCAGCATGTCGTGCGCGGGGCGATCGAGGCCTCTCAGCCGGACGCGATCTTTCACCTCGCGGGCGTCTCGTTCGTTCCGGCCGCCGGCGACGATCCGATGCTGGCGTTCGACGTGAACACGGGTCTCGCCGTGCGCCTCCTCAACGACGTGCGCGAACGGAAGGCGGCGGGCACGCTCGACCCGGTCGTGCTGCTCGTCGGAAGCGCGGAGCAGTACGGCCGCCATGATGCGTCCGCGATGCCGCTCGGCGAGCATGCCGAGTGCCGCCCGCGCACGTTCTACGCGGCGACGAAGATGGCGCAGGAAGTTTTCGCGCTCGAGGCCTTCCGCTCGGATGGCGTGCGCGTGGTCTGCACGCGCTCGTTCAATCACAGCGGGCGCGGGCAGGCGAAGAGCTTCCTGCTCCCGGCGCTCGTCGAACGCGTCCTCGCCGTGCGGGGCACGCCGAAGGCGAAGATCGCAATCGGCAACACCATCACCGTTCGCGATTTCCTGCATGTGGAAGACACGGTGCGCGCGTACACGCTGCTGGCGGAGCAGGGATTCACCGGCCACGTCTACAACGTGTGCAGCGGGCAGGGCGTCTCCGTCGGCGATCTGGCCGCCGAAGTGCTGAGCGCCGCCGGCGTGGACGCGACGATGGTGCCTGACGATTCGCTCCGCCGCTCCGTGGACGTCCCCTGCCTCGTGGGCCAGAACGACCGGCTGCGCGCGGACACCGACTGGATCCCGGCGCGCACCCGCGCCGACATCATCACCGATCTCATTAATGCCGCGTCGCACTGATCTCCATCGCATTCTCGTCATTGGTTCCGGGCCCATCGTCATTGGGCAGGGTGCCGAGTTCGACTACTCCGGCACCCAGGCCGCCAAGGCGCTGCGCGAGGAGGGGTACGAGGTCATCCTCGTGAACTCGAACCCGGCGACGATCATGACCGATCCGGAGGTCGCGGACCGGACCTACATCGAGCCGGTCACGCCGGAGTTCGTCGAGCTGATCATCGCGCGAGAGAAGCCGGACGCGCTGCTGCCGACGATGGGGGGCCAGACCGCGCTCAACGTGGCGATGAAGCTCCACGAGGGCGGCGTGCTCGAGAAGTACGGCGTCGAGCTGATCGGCGCGAATGCGCGCGCGATCGCCGTCGCCGAGGATCGCAAGCTGTTCGGCGAGGCGATGACGAAGATCGGCCTCAAGTGCCCCGAGGGGCACATCGCGACGACGTGGGAAGAAGCCCTCGCGGTGAGCGAATGGACCGGCTTCCCGGCGGTCATCCGTCCCGCCTATACGCTCGGCGGTTCGGGCGGCGGCGTGGCCTACAATCGCGAGGAGTACGAGCGGATCGTGAAGGGCGGGCTCGAGGAGAGCCCCATCTCGCAGGTGCTCGTCGAGCGCTCGCTGCTCGGATGGAAGGAGTTCGAGCTCGAGGTGATGCGCGACTGCGAGGACAACGTGGTGATCGTCTGTTCGATCGAGAACCTCGACCCGATGGGCGTGCACACGGGTGACTCGATCACCGTCGCGCCGGCGATGACGCTCACCGATCGCGAGTACCAGGTGATGCGCGACGCGGCGATCGCGGTGATTCGTGAAATCGGGGTGGATGCCGGCGGATGCAATATCCAGTTCGCCGTGAACCCGGCGAACGGCGAGATGGTCGTGATCGAGATGAACCCGCGCGTCTCGCGCTCGTCGGCGCTCGCGTCGAAGGCGACGGGCTTCGCGATCGCCCGGATCGGCACGAAGCTCGCCGTGGGGTACCGCCTCGACGAGCTGCCGAACGACATCACGAAGACGACGCCGGCGTCGTTCGAGCCCGTGCTCGACTACGTGGTGGTGAAGTGCCCGCGCTTTGCGTTCGAGAAGTTCCCGGGAGCGAATCCGACGCTCACGACGCAGATGAAGTCGGTCGGCGAGTCGATGGCGATCGGCCGCACGTTCAAGGAGGCGCTGCAGAAGGGCTTGCGGGCGCTGGAGAGCGGGCGCACCGGATGGGTCGTGGGCGAGCGTCTCCTGGATGACCGTCTCGCCGACGATTCGCTCGACACGCTGCGCGGCGCGATGGCCACGCCCACGCCGGAACGCATCTTCCAGGTGAAGCGCGCGATGCTCGCCGACGTGCCGCTCGAGGAGATCCACCGGATCACCGCCATCGATCTCTGGTTCCTCTCGCAGCTGCGGGAGCTCGTGGAGGCGGAGCGCGAGTACGCGGCGCTCGCCGAGCCGGACGAAGAGACCGTGCGCGCGATGAAACGGCTCGGGTTCGCCGATGCGCAGATGGCCCTGCTCCGCGGCGAGTCGGAGGCGGCCGTGCGCGAGCGTCGCTGGGCGATGGGAATCCGGCCCGTCTACAAGATGGTCGACACGTGCGCCGGCGAGTTCCCGTCGAACACGCCGTATCTCTACTCGACGTATGACGACGAGTCCGAGGCGCCGCGGTCGGGCCGCAAGTCGGTCGTGATCCTCGGCAGCGGGCCCAACCGCATCGGGCAGGGCGTCGAGTTCGACTACTGCTGCGTGCGCGCGGCGATCGCCCTGCGCGAGAAGGGATACGAGACGATCATGGTCAACTCGAATCCCGAGACCGTGTCCACGGACTGGGACACGAGCGACAAGCTGTACTTCGAGCCGCTCACGCTGGAGCACGTGCTGGAAATCGTGCAGCGCGAGCAGCCGGTGGGCGTGATCGTGCAGCTCGGCGGTCAGACGCCGCTCAAGCTCACGCGCCCGCTCGAGGCCGCGGGGGTCACGATCCTGGGCACGTCGCCCGACTCGATCGACTCAGCCGAGGATCGCCGCCGCTTCGAGAAGATCGCGCGCGATCTCGGCGTGGCGCAGCCGCCCAATGGCACCGCCACGAGCGTGGACGGGGCCGTGGAAGCCGCAACCCGCATCGGCTACCCGGTGCTCGTCCGCCCGAGCTACGTGCTCGGGGGGCGCGCCATGGAGATCGTGTACGACGAACCGACCCTGCGCGATTACTTCGTCCGCGCCGTGCGCGTGTCCGAGGACCGCCCCGTGCTGATCGACTCGTTCCTCGAGGACGCGTACGAGTTCGACGTGGACGCGATCAGCGACGGCAGGCAGGTGGTGATCGGCGCGGTGATGCACCACATCGAGGACGCCGGCATCCATTCCGGCGACTCGGCGTGCGTGCTGCCGCCGCAGAGCCTCAGTGAGGCGAACGGCCGCGAGATGCGCGAGCATACGGTGGCGTTCGCGAAGGCGCTGGGCGTGGTGGGGCTGATCAACGTCCAGTACGCGATCCAGCACGGCGTCGTGTACGTGCTCGAGGTGAACCCCCGGGCGAGCCGCACCGTGCCGTTCGTCTCCAAGACGATCGGCGTGCCGCTCGCCTCCTACGCCGCGCGGGTGATGCTCGGCGAGACGCTCGAGGAGATCGGCTACACGAAGGAAATCATCGCGCCGTACGTCGCGGTGAAGGAAGCGGTGTTCCCGTTCATGAAGTTCCGCGAGTTCGACCCGATCCTCGGGCCGGAGATGCGCTCGACGGGCGAGGTGATGGGCGTATCCGACACGTTCGGGACGGCGTTCGCGAAGGCCGAGCTCGCGGCGGGCAACGGGCTGCCGCTCGAGGGCACGGTGTTCGTGACGGTGAATGACCGCGACAAGCCGAACGCCGTCGCGATCACGCGGCGCTTTCACGACATGGGATTCAAGATCGTCGCGACCCGGGGAACCGCGACCTACCTCGCGGAGCACGGCGTGCCGTGCAGCACCGTGCACAAGGTCAGTGTGGCGCGCCCGAACGGCATCGACCTCATCAAGAACGACGAGGTCCAGCTCCTGATCAACACGCCGCTAGGCAAGCGGGCGCAAAAGGACGATTATTCCCTGAGGCAGGCGGCGATCGCCCACCGCATCGCGTACACGACCACGCTCAGCGCCGCGAGCGCGGCGTGCGACGCGATCCAGAGCATCAAGAGCCGGGCGGCGACGGTCCGGTCCATCCAGGAGTGGCAGGCCACGATCCCATGACCAGCGAAAAACCATTCATCCACGAGAGCGCCTTCGTCGACAAGGGCGCAAAGGTCGGGGCCGACACCAAGATCTGGCACTTCTGCCACGTGATGCCCCAGGCCGTGATCGGCGAGCGGTGCGTGCTCGGGCAGAACGTGGTGGTGATGAACGGCACGAAGATCGGCAATAACGTGAAGATCCAGAACAACGTCTCGATCTACGAGGGCGTGGAACTCGAAGACAACGTGTTCTGCGGCCCCTCGATGGTCTTCACCAACGTGATCAACCCGCGCAGCCACGTGCCGCGCAGGAACGAGTTCAAGCACACGTTCGTCCGGCACGGCGCGACGATCGGCGCCAACGCGACCATCGTCTGCGGCGTGACCCTGGGCGCGTACTGCTTCATCGGCGCCGGCGCGGTGGTGACGAAGAACGTGCCGCCGCACGCGCTCGTGACCGGAGTGCCCGCGAAGATCACCGGCTGGGTGTGCGAGTGCGGCGTGAAGCTCGATGACGGCCTCATGGAGCTGACGTGCCCGGCCGACGGCAACCGGTACTCGCGACGCGGAGAGAAGCTCACCCGCATCACCCAGGAGAACGAGTGACCTCATCGCAGGCCTTTCGCGTGGCACTCGTCGGGTGCGGGCGCATCAGCCGAAACCACTTCGACGCCATCGCGAAAGTCGACGGCCTCTCCGTG
The DNA here is from genome assembly GCA_017881585.1 of Gemmatimonadaceae bacterium. Classification (GTDB taxonomy): domain Bacteria; phylum Gemmatimonadota; class Gemmatimonadetes; order Gemmatimonadales; family Gemmatimonadaceae; genus Fen-1231. Next base: position 38,465 of record JADGQS010000006.1, read on the forward strand.
TCCGCGGTGTGCGACGTCGTCGGGCAGCGGGCGAAGGAAGCGGGTGAAAAGCTCGGCGTGCCCTGGTTCACGTCGTACGAGACGATGCTGCGCGAGGCACCGTGTGAGATCGTGACGGTCATGACGCCGAGCGGGCTTCATCCCGCGCACGGCATCCTCGCGGCGAGAGCCGCCAAGCACGTCGTGTGCGAAAAGCCGATGGCGATCACGCTGGCCTCGGCCGACGATCTCGTGCATGCGTGCGACGACGCGAACGTCAAGCTGTTCGTGGTGAAGCAGAACCGGCTCAACCCGCCCGTGCAGCTCCTGAAGCGCGCGATGGACAAGGGACGGTTCGGCAAGATCTATCTCGCCAACACGACGGTCCGCTGGACGCGGCCGCAGGAATACTACGACCAGGCGCCCTGGCGCGGGACGTGGGAATTCGACGGCGGCGCCTTCATGAACCAGGCGTCACACTACGTCGACCTGATGCAGTGGCTCGTGGGCCCGGTCGAGAGCGTGATCGCCAAGACGGCGACGCTCGCGCGGAAGATCGAGGCCGAAGACACGGGGGTCGCGGTGCTGCGATTCAGGAGCGGCGCTCTCGGCACGATCGAGGTGACGATGCTGACGTACCCGAAGAATCTCGAGGGGTCGATCACGATCCTCGGCGAGAAGGGGACGGCGAAAATCGGCGGGACGGCGGTCAACAAGGTCGAGCACTGGGAGTTCGCCGATGCCGACGCGGATGACGCACTGGTCGAGGCGTCGAATACGAATCCGACTTCGGTGTATGGATTCGGGCACGAGGGGTACTACAGGAACGTCCTCTCCGTGCTGCGTGGCGAGGCCGTGGCTGATACGGACGGGCGAGGAGGGCGGAAGTCGCTCGAGCTGATTCTCGGGATTTACCAGTCGGCTCGCACGGGGCGCGAGGTTCCGCTGCCGCTGAAGGCGTAGGGAAATACAAAAAAAGCGTTACCACGGAGCACACGGAAAACGGCAAAGGCGACAACTGGTGGTAACGCTGTTGCCGTTGTCTTTAGGCCGACACTACGCGCAACGCTCCGGGTAAGCACACGACCTCGAGTTCTGCGGTCTTCGCCTGACGGTGTTCGCCGTCGGTCTCGTATGCGGGCGGCGCGTCAAAAGTCAGCGTGAAGTTTGACGCTTGTTCTACGTTCACGCCGGACATCGCGCCGTGCGTCCCCTTCACGGCCGCCGCAAAGAGCCGCAGCCGGCGGAGCGCGGGTGCGTCATGAATCGCGATCGCGTCCAGCTTCCCGTCGAATAGCGATGCTGCCGGCGCGATCTTGAACGCTCCGCCGAAGTTCCTCGCGTTGGCGATGACCAGCATGAGGTGCCGCGAGTTCCCGCGCTGCCGGGCGTGCGACCCCACGTCGATGTCCACACCGCCGTACCCTACGATCTGCCGCAGCGCCGAGTAGAGGTACAGGGCATCGCCGCGCAGCCACGTGATGCGCGCGACGTCCTCGAGCACGGCGATGTCGAAGCCGAAGCCCGCGATGTTCAGGAAGTACCGATCCTCGATGCGCCCGACGTCCACGCGCACGTCGGGTCCCTCCACCGCGAGGCGGGCGGTAAGCGGAATGTCACGCATCGGCGCGCCGACGGTCTTCGCGAAGTCGTTGCCGGTGCCCGCCGCGATCAGCGCGAGACGGCAATCGGCGCGCGACGCGATGATCGCGTTCGCGACGTTCCCCCACGTGCCGTCGCCGCCCACCGCGACGAGCGTCGTGAACCCCTCGTCGATCGCCCGCCGTGCGACGGCGCGCTCGTCCTCGCGCGCCTCGGTCGTCCGCACGTCGCCGACGCCGACGGCGGCGAACGCCTCGCGCACCGCGGGCAGTGTGCGCGCCCCGCGCCCCCTGCCGGCTGCCGGGTTCACGATCACGCACACCCTCCCCGGCATCAGACGGCCGCGGTGGCCAGCGTTTCGAGCGGGTGGAACGTCTGCAGGCCGTCGCGCATCCAGAGCTCGCGGAACGGCATCGTGTTCACGCCGTCGCGGTCGATGGCGGCCGTGAACGCGTGCGGGTGGATGGTGATGTCGCCGCGCTCCTCTTCGTTCTCGCTGAACTCGGCGTCCATGACGATCGTGGACATGTACGACCCATCCGCGTCGTGCATGAAACACTGGTAGCGGTGCGAGACCTGTTCCCAGTCGTAATCGGTGATCCGCATGTCGATGATCGGCCGCCCGCCGTGCGCCGCGGCGATGCGGATCTCGTCGGCCCGCGCGTCGAACGAGAGATCGATGTTCTCCATGAAGTGCGGCAGGTGCCAGCGCGCGATCGCGTGATCGCGCGCGGCCTTCGTGGTCGTGCCGAGCAGGAACGGATAGAAGGCGGAGCGGGGGAGGAGCGCGCCCGGCTCCACGCGCGGCATCACGAGCACGGAAAGGATCAGCTCGCCGTACTCGCCCACCATCGACTTGTGAAAATCGAACGCCATCACGGAGAACACGCTCTGCCCGTGATGCGGCTCCACCGGGTGCAGGTGCGGCGGAAGGATCTTGCGCGCGTTGGCGGTCGGAAACTCGAAGAACCCGCCGATCGCGTGCCGGAAATGGTACTTGACGAATTCCGGCGAGGCGCCACCGGCGCCGTTCGTACCGCTCATCGCATGCCCTCCGCCTGCAGCACGTCGCTCAGGATGGTGGCGGCCTCGTCGAGCTGCTGCGACGTGTGCACGGCGGAGATCGAAATGCGGAAGCGTGAGCGATTCTTGGCCACTGCGGGATAGATGATGGGTTGGAGATAGAGCCCGGCCCGCTGCAGTGCCCGGGCGATTCCGAAAATTTTGCGGTCGTTGCGGATCATGATCGGGATGATCTGCGACGTGGATTCGCCGACGTCGATGCCGGCCTCCGCGAGCAGCCCGCGCATGTGCGCGACGTTCGACCAGAGGGTTTCCCGGAGCTGCGGCTCGCGTTCCGCGATGTGCAGCGCCTGGAGCACGCCCGCCGACACCGCGGGAGCGAGCGCGCACGAGAACACGCGCGACCGCGCGAATCCCATCAGGTAGTTGTACAGCGACTGCGAGCCCGCGACGAATCCGCCCATGCCGCCGAGCGCCTTCGAGAAGGTGCCGACGTGGATGTCGATGTCGTCCTCGACTCCGTACTTCTCGGCGACGCCGCGCCCTGCCTTGCCGTAGAGGAAGCTCGAGTGCGCCTCGTCGATCATGATGCGTGCGTCGTGACGCTTCGCGACCTCCACGATTTCGGGGAGCCGCGCTTCGTCGCCGTCCATCGAGTAGACGCCCTCGACGATCACGAGCCGCTTGCCGCTCGTGCCGCTCAGCTTCTTCTCGAGATCGTCGGGCCGGTTGTGCCTGAAGAAACGGACGTTCGCCTTCGAGAGGATGGCGCCGTCGACGATGCTCGCGTGGACGTTCTGGTCCATGATGACCCAGTCGCCCGGGCGCATCAGCGCCGAAATGAGCCCCACGTTCGTGCTGTAGCCGGTGGGGAACACCATCGCGGCGTCCTTCTGCTTGAACTTCGCGATCGCCTTCTCGAGCTGCACGTGGATTTCCATCGTGCCGCTGAGGATCGGCGATCCCGCCGCGCCGAGCCCGTACTGGTCGAGCGCCTGCTTGGCCGCGTCGATGACTTCGGGGTGATACGAGAGACCGAGGTAGTTGTACGACGCCAGGTTCAGCAGATGGAGCCGCTCGTGTCCCATCTGCTCTTCCAGGTCGATCCGCGGGCCCGGAGGCGTCGACATCGGCTGCGAATACAGGTAGTAGCCGTTGTTCCGCGCGTGCCCGTACCACCACTCGTTGTACGGATCGAAAATCGCGAAAATATCGTCGCTGGACGAGTAGTAGAAATTGCTGTAATCGAAGTCCGCAATGCCGCCTGGTGGTGCGGCGGCAACGCTCGGTTGTGGTCCGGGAGGCATGGTGCTCGAGATTCGTGTCGCCATGGGTGGGTTGTTCTCCGTGGTGCGGCCGGATCTTCGGTTCACGGCGCTCAATGTAACGGCGGTATTATACCCTGTGTGCCGCGCTGAAACCACGATCCATGGAGTTCGTTGACTTCCTCCATGCGTAACGCGAGCTTTGATAGTTTCGTTGCACGCAAATGCTTCATCAGAATATCACAAAACTGACCAAATAGACATGCCAGTACCATTGCTCGACCTGCGCGCCCAGCACGCCACCATCCGGGAATCGGTCCTCGCGGCGATGCTGCCCGTGGTGGACGACCAGGCCTTCATCCTCGGACAGCCCGTCGTCCAACTGGAGGCGGAGGTCGCGGCGCTCTCCAATACGAAGTTCGCCGTGGGCTGCGCCAACGGCACCGACGCCCTGCTGATCGCGATGCGCGCGCTCGACGTCGGCCGGGATGACGAAGTGATTACAACGCCGTTCACCTTCTTCGCCACGGCCGGCACGATTCACAACGTCGGCGCAAAGCCCGTGTTCGTCGACATCGACCCGAAGACCTATAACATCCGCCCCGATCTGGCCGCCGCCGCCGTCACCTCCAGGACGAAGGCGGTGATCCCGGTCGATCTCTTCGGGCAGATCGCCCAGATCGAGGAGATCCGTCGCCTGATGCCGCGCGTGCCGCTCATCGAGGATGCCGCGCAGTCGATCGGTGCGCGCCGCTCGATCGACGGCGAGTGGCGCATGGCGGGCGAAGTCGCCACGATCGGGACCTTCTCGTTCTTCCCCTCGAAGAACCTCGGCGGATACGGCGATGGCGGCATGATGGTCACGCAGGACGAGGCCATCTACCACCGCCTCATGCGCCTTCGCACGCACGGAAGCGTGAAGACCTACTTCCACGAGGAAGTCGGATACAACTCGCGACTCGACGCGCTGCAGGCCGCGGTCCTCAAGGCGAAGCTCCCGTTCCTCGCGAAGTGGAGCGCCAGGCGCCGCGAGAACGCCGCGTATTACAACGCCGCGTTCGCCGACGTCGCCGAGATCGGCACGCCGTTCGTCGAGCCGGCGAACGAGTCGATCTTCAACCAGTACACGATTCGCGTGCCGCGCCGCGACAAGTTCCGCGAGCACCTCAGCGCCAAGGGGATCGGGCACTCGGTCTACTATCCGCTGCCGCTGCACCTCCAGCCCTGCTTCGCGTACCTCGGCTACAAGGCCGGCGCGTGCCCGGAGTCGGAGAAGGCCGCGAACGAAGTCGTGTCGCTCCCGGTGTTCCCGGAGCTGACGCGCCCGCAGCTCGACGAAGTCATCGCGGCCGTACGCGGTTTCTTCGGCCGCTAAGGAGATTACAGTGGCCGACACGGGCTCGATCAAGACGCGCCTGCTCTCGAAGCTCGCGGACCGCTCCGCCGTGACGGCGGTGATCGGTCTCGGCTACGTCGGACTCCCGCTCGCGATGGAGTTCTGCGACGCCGGGTTCACCGTGATCGGCTACGACATCACGCAGTCGCTCGTCGACCAGCTCATGAAGGGCGTCTCGCACATCCAGGACGTGCCGTCGAGCCAGGTCGCCGCGCATGTGAAGAGCGGAAAGTTCGTCGCGACCACCGACGAGGCCGCGATCGCGCGCGCCGATACGATCTCCATCGCCGTGCCGACGCCGCTCGCGAAGACGCGCGACCCCGACATGTCGTACGTGATCGCGGCCGCCGAAGCCGTCGCCCGCCACGCGCACCAGGGCCTGCTGGTCGTGCTCGAGAGCACCACGTATCCGGGCACGACGCGCGACGTGATGCAGCCGCGCCTGGAAAAGCTCGGCCTGGTGATCGGCGCGGACGTGTTCCTCGCGTTCTCGCCCGAGCGCGTCGATCCGGGCAATCCCACCTGGCACACGAAGAACACGCCCAAGGTGCTCGGCGGCATCACGCCCGCGTGCACCGAGGTCGCGGCCGCGCTCTACGGCACGTGCATCGACCGCATCGTGTCCGTGTCGTCGCCGGAAGCGGCCGAGCTCACCAAGCTGCTCGAGAACACCTTCCGCTCGGTGAACATCGGGCTCGTGAACGAGATGGCGATCATCTGCGACCGCCTCGGCGTGGACGTGTGGGAAGTCATCGAGGCCGCCGCGACCAAGCCATTCGGCTTCATGAAGTTCACGCCCGGCCCCGGCATCGGCGGGCACTGCATTCCGCTCGACCCGCACTATCTCGCGTGGAAGATGCGGACGCTGAACTACAAGACGCGCTTCATCGACCTCGCGAGCGAAATCAACAGCGCGATGCCCGACGTCGTCGTGAACAAGGTGTCGCTCGCGCTCAACGATGAACGCAAGGCCGTGCGCGGGAGCCGCGTGCTCGTGCTCGGCGTCGCGTACAAGAAGGACATCGAGGACATGCGCGAGAGTCCCGCGCTCGACGTGATCCGCCTGCTCGAGGAACATGGCGCCGAGGTGGCGTACCACGATCCGCACGTCCCGCGCTACAAGGAGGACGGCCACGAGCGAATCAGCGTCGCGCTCACTGACGACGTGCTTGCACGCGCCGACGCGGTCGTGATCGTCACCGACCACTCGGCCGTCGACTATCAGCGTCTCGTCGACAAGGCGTCGCTCGTCGTCGACACGCGCAACGCGCTCGCCAGGACGAAGCGTTCCCGGGCGCGCATCGTCTCGCTCACTCCGAGAGCCCCGCACGCATGAACATCACCGTGGTGGGCACCGGATACGTGGGTCTCGTCGCGGGCGCATGCCTCGCCGAGACGGGAAGCCAGGTCGTCTGCGCCGACGTCGATCGGGCGAAGATCGACGGGCTCAAGCGGAACGTGCTCCCGATCTACGAACCCGGTCTCGACTCCCTCGTGGAGCGCAACCAGGCGCAGGGCCGGCTGGCGTTCACGACGGACGTCGCGGCCGCGGTCGCTTCCGCCGAGGTCGTCTTCATCGCCGTGGGCACGCCGCCCGACGAGGACGGCTCGGCCGACCTCCGGCACGTGCTCGCGGTCGCGGAGACGATCGGCAGGAACCAGAAGCGCGAGCTCGTCGTCGTGACGAAGTCCACGGTCCCGGTCGGCACCGCGGAGAAGGTGCAGGCGGCCGTCGCGATGCACGCGAAGCTGCCGTTTCACGTCGTGTCGAACCCCGAGTTCCTGAAGGAGGGCGCGGCGGTCGACGACTTCATGAAGCCCGATCGCGTCGTGCTCGGCGTGGAAAGCGATTTCGCGCGCAGCGTCATGGCCGAGCTGTACGCGCCGTTCGTGCGCACGGGAAAACCGATCATCTTCATGGACGTCCCGTCGGCCGAGATGACGAAGTACGCCGCAAACGCGATGCTCGCCACGCGCATCTCGTTCATGAACGAGATCGCGAACCTGTGCGAGAAGGTCGGCGCGAACGTGGATCTCGTGCGGAAGGGAATTGGCAGCGACGCCCGCATCGGGCCGTCGTTCCTGTTCCCGGGGCCCGGGTACGGCGGATCGTGCTTCCCGAAGGACGTGCAGGCGCTGATGCGCACCTCGGACGACGTCGGCGCGCCGATGCTGGTGCTGCAGGCGGTGGAAAAGGCCAACGACCGCCAGAAGCACCGGCTGTTCGGGAAGCTCAGCGCCGTGCTCGGTTCGTCGATCAAGGGCGCGCGCATCGCCATCTGGGGTCTCGCGTTCAAGGCGCAGACCGACGACATGCGCGAATCTCCCGCGCTGACGCTCATCGAGGAACTGCTCGGCGCCGGCGCGACCGTGGTGGCGCACGATCCGGCCGCGATGCACGAGGGCGAGCGCCGCCTCGGCAAGCGGATCGCGTTCGCGAAAACGAATTACGAGGCGCTCGCGGGCGCCGACGCGCTCGTGGTCGTCACGGACTGGAACGAGTACCGCTTCCCGGATTTCGCGCGCATCAAGAGCGCGCTCAGCAAGCCGGTGGTGATCGACGGCCGCAATCTCTACGACCCTGCGAAGATGCGGGCGCTCGGCTTCACCTATCGCTCGCTCGGGCGGGGGCGCGAGTGAAAACGCCGTGAGGGTATTGATCACCGGCGCGGCCGGGTTCCTCGGTTCGCACCTCACCGATCGCTTCCTCGCCGACGGGCACTCCGTGGTGGGGCTCGACAATTTCATCACCGGGCATCGCGACAACCTCGCGCACCTTGCGAACGATCCGCGATTCAGCTTCATGGAGCACAACATCTCCGAGTACACGGAGGTGCCTGGGGCGCTCGATGGCGTGCTGCATTTCGCGTCGCCCGCGAGCCCGGTGGACTACCTCGAGCTGCCGATCCAGACACTGAAGGTCGGATCGCTGGGCACGCACAACGCGCTCGGCATCGCGCTCGCGAAGAAGGCGCGCTTCTTCATCGCCAGCACCAGCGAGGTGTACGGCGATCCGCTCGTGCACCCGCAGCCCGAGACGTACTGGGGGAACGTGAACCCCATCGGGCCCCGCGGCGTCTACGACGAGGCCAAGCGGTTCGCCGAGGCGATCACGATGGCGTACCACCGGTACCACGGCGTGGATACGCGCATCGTCCGGATTTTCAACACGTACGGCCCCCGCATGCGTCCGCGGGACGGGCGGGTGGTCTCGAATTTCATCGTCCAGGCGCTCAACGGGGAACCGCTCACGGTTTACGGCGACGGTTCCCAAACGCGTTCCTTCTGCTACGTTGATGACGAGGTCGAGGGCATCTACCGGCTCTACAACCGGGGCGACGCCTTCCCGACGAACATCGGCAATCCCGTGGAGTATACGGTGAAGCAACTCGCCGAGATCGTCATCGAGCTCACGCAGACAAAATCGCAGATTTCCTTCAAGCCGCTCCCCGAGGACGACCCCAAGGTGCGACAGCCCGACATTGCCCGTGCACGCAGAATGCTGCAGTGGGAGCCCCGAGTGGACGTGCACGACGGGATCAGCCGCACCATCGAGTACTTCCGCGGGCTGCTCGGCACGCCGCGCATGGCAGCGCGCGTGGCAAAGCGCGTGGCAAAGCACACGGCGGCGCCGAGATGACGCGTTCGTCCACCGTGGTGCGCGCCGCCGTCCTGGTGGCGACGCTCACCGTTGCGGCCGCGTGCCGTCCCGGATTCCAGCCGCGCGGCTACGCGTCGAGCGGCAAGCTGTTCGATGCGTCGCTCGCGGAGTACAGGAAGAAGAACTACGACAATGCCGTCACGGGCTTCGAGCGGCTGACGCTCGATCTCTCGGCGCGCGACACCCTGCTGCCGCTCGCGCACTGGTACCTGGCCCACGCGCACGAGATGAAGGTGGAGCACCTGCTTGCGGCGTCCAGCTATGCGCGCCTCGCGGAATCGTTCCCGGACGACTCGCTCGCTCCGGTCGCGCTGCTGCTCGCCGGCCACTCGTACGCGGCGCTCTGGCACAGGCCCGATCTCGACGCCACCTACGGCGACCTCGCGCAGATCCAGTACCGGCAGCTCGCCGCGATCTACCCCGACTCGCCCCAGCGGAAGGCGGCTGACAGCTCGTCGCGGGCGATCGACGAGAAGAAGGCGCTGAAGGACTACGGCGTGGGCATGCACTACGTGCGCCGCAAGGCGTTCGAGTCCGCGCTCATCTACTTCAAGGACGTCGTCAAGAACTACCCGATGACGAAGGTCGCGCACGACGCCTTGATGGAGATGGTCGTGGTGTACCGCCGGCCGGAGCTGAAGTACCTGCCTGAGGCCGCCGAGACCTGCGTCACGCTGCGCACGGCGTACGCGGGGGAAGCCGCGATCGCGGCGCTCTGTCCGGGCGTCGTTCCCGCGGATTCGGCGGGGGTCAAGGTGAAACCGCCGGCGGCGGTGCCCACCAAGAAACCTGCGCGCTGACGTTCTTCGTAGGTTCCAGCCCATGCGCATCGGCATCTTCGGCGGCACCTTCGATCCACCCCACATCGGTCATCTCCTGGCCGCCAGCGACGCGTACGAGGCGCTGGGGCTGGATCGAGTCCTGTTCGTGCCGGCGGCAGGCCAGCCGCTGAAGGCGGCCGTCGTGGCATCCCCGGCTGACCGCTTGGCCATGGTCGAACGGCTCGTGGAAGGCGACGCGCGCTTCGCGGCGGACCCCATCGAAATCGAGCGGGGCGGGTTATCTTACACGGTTGACACGCTTCGGGCCTTTCATGACCGCTGGAAGTCGGACGGGGCCTTGGCTCTGGTCTTGCTTCTTGGAGCGGATGCGGCGGCGACGCTGCCGCAGTGGCGTGAGCCGGCCGACGTGGCCTCGCTCGCGGAAGTCGTCGTGCTGAGGCGCGCGGGCGGGGCGGAGACCCCTCCGGCGACGGGAAGAGCGATCGAAACGAGGCGCGTGGACGTGTCGTCGACGGAGATCCGTGCGCGGGTGCGCGCGGGAAAGTCGATCCGCGGATTCGTGCCTGAGCCGGTGGCCGCTTACATCGAGGGTCGGCGGCTGTACCGGTAGAGGAGCCCAATCGGGAATGCTGAAGAAGATGCTGGGGTCGGTGTTCGGCACGCGGCACGAGCGCGAGCGAAAGCGTGTCCAGCCGATCGTCGACGAGATCAACGGGATCGGCGAGCGGCTGAAGTCCGTCGGCGAGGCGGAGCTCAAGGCGCAGACCGAAAAGTTCCGCGAGGCGATCCGCGCGCGCACGGCCGAGCTGAGCGCGCAGATCGCGGCGCTGAAGGACACCAAGAAGACGGCGGCCGATCCGGAGGAGCGCGAGCGCATCGACCTCGAGCTGACCGGCGCCGACGGCTCGGGCGGATTCGAGGGGAAATACCGGGACGAGATCCGCGACGCGCTCGACGACCTGCTCCCCGAGGCGTTCGCGACGGTGCGCGAGGCGGCGCGCCGGCTCGTCGGCACGACCGTGAACGTCACCGGCCGCGACGAGACGTGGAACATGGTGCACTACGACGTGCAGCTCATCGGCGGCATCGAGCTGCACCTCGGTCGCATCGCCGAAATGGCGACGGGCGAAGGCAAGACGCTGGTGGCCACTCTTCCGCTGTACCTCAATGCGTTGCCGGGACGCGGCTGCCACCTCGTGACGGTGAACTCGTACCTCGCCCGCCGCGACTCGCAGTGGATGGGACACCTGTACGGCTACCTCGGGCTCTCCGTCGGCTGCCTCGACGACACGGAGCCGGGAACGGTCGAGCGCCGCGGGGCGTACGAGTGCGACATCACCTACGGCACGAACAACGAATTCGGCTTCGATTACCTGCGCGACAACATGGTGGTGTCGCTCGAGCAGCGGGTGCAGCGCGCCCACATCTACGCGATGGTCGACGAAGTGGACTCCGTGCTCGTCGACGAGGCGCGCACGCCGCTGATCATCTCGGGACCCGTGGGGAACGAGTCGGACGGCGACTACGCCGCGCTCAACGGCGGCGTCACGCGCCTCGTGCGGAAACAGACGGAACTCGCGAACGACCTCGTCGCGCAGGGCGAGAAGGCGCTCGCCGCCGGCGACGAGCAGGCCGCCGGAATGGCGTTCTACCAGGCGCGGCTCGGCGCGCCCGTGAACAAGCGGCTGCTGAAGGTGCTGCAGGAGCAGGGCGTGAAGCTGCTCGTGCAGAAGATGGAGCTCGACCACATCGCCGATCGCAAGGTGTCGGCGAGCAAGCAGGCGTTCCGCGATCTCGAGGAAGAGCTGCTCTACGTGCTCGACGAAAAGGGGCACTCGGTGCACCTCACCGACCGCGGCGTCGACTTCCTCGCGCCGACGGATCACGAGGCGTTCGTGCTCCCCGACATCGCCCTCGAAATCGGGCGCATCGAGAAGGATCCCGAAATGGCCGCGGAGGAGAAGCTCCTCCTGCGCCAGAAGATCGAGACCGAGTACGCGCTCAAGAGCGAGAAGCTCAACATCGTGCACCAGCTGCTCAAGGCGCACGCGCTGTACGAGAAGGACGTGAACTACGTCGTGCAGGAAGGGCAGGTGCTCATCGTCGACGAGTTCACCGGCCGCACGATGCACGGCCGCCGCTGGAGCGAGGGGCTGCACCAGGCGGTGGAGGCGAAGGAAGGTGTGCAGGTGAAGGGCGAGACGCAGACGCTCGCGACCATCACCATCCAGAACTACTTCCGCATGTACGAGAAGCTCGCGGGCATGACCGGCACGGCGGAGACGGAAGAGACGGAGTTCTTCCAGATCTACAAGCTCGAGGTCTCGGTGATCCCGACGAACCAGCCGATGATCCGCGACGATCGGCATGACCTCGTCTACAAGACCCGCCGCGAGAAGTACAACGCGATCGTCGACGAAACGAAGCGGCTGCACGGGCTGGGCTTCCCGGTGCTGGTCGGCACGACGAGCGTGGATGCGTCGGAGACGCTCGCGCGGCTGTTCCAGCGCGCCGGGCTCACGCACAACGTGCTCAACGCGAAGTACCACCAGCGCGAAGCCGAGATCATCGCGCTCGCGGGCCAGCCGGACGCGGTCACGATCGCGACGAACATGGCCGGCCGCGGAACCGACATCAAGCTCGGACCCGGCGTGACCATCGCAAAGCCGTCGACCATCAAGGACGTGGACGGCAAGGACGTCGCCGTCGAGGAGTGCGGCGGCCTGCACATCATCGGATCCGAGCGGCACGAGTCGCGCCGCATCGATCGCCAGCTGCGCGGGCGTTCGGGACGCCAGGGCGACCCGGGCGCGTCGCAGTTCTTCCTCTCGCTCGAAGACGACCTCATGCGTCTCTTCGGGTCGGATCGCATCGCGCGGCTGATGGACCGGATGGGCGCTCAGGAGGGCGAGATGCTGACGCATCCGCTCATCACGCGCTCGATCGAGCAGGCGCAGAAGCGCGTCGAGCTCCAGAACTTCCAGAGCAGAAAGCGCCTGCTCGAGTACGACGACGTGATGAACCAGCAGCGTGAGGTCATCTACTCGCTGCGGTCGTTCGCGCTCGAGGGCGGCGAGGAGCTGAAGGGCGAGTCGGTGAAGATGGTGCAGGAAGCGGTGGCGCGGCGCGTGGAGACGACGCTCGCCGGCGAAGAGGACCCGATGGACTGGGACGTCGCGCTCCTGCGCCAGGACCTGCTGATGCACTACCTGCTGACGGTGCCGTGCTTCGAGGAAGACGGCACACGGCCGGCGACGGTGGCCGCGGCGGGCGAGCAGACGAGCGACGCGGGCGTGAAGGCGTTCCACGCGAAGTTCGCGGCGCTCGGCGAGTACGCCGCGCAGCTGCTGTCGCTCGTGATGCTCAACGTGCTGGACGAGAAGTGGAAGGACCATCTCTACGATCTCGACCAGCTGCGCAACGCGATCCACTATCGCTCGTGGGGGCAGAAGGATCCGCTGATCGAGTACAAGACCGAGGCGTACACGATGTTCGTGGACCTGATGCACGACGTGCATCACACGTTCGCGGAGCGGTTCCTGCGCGTGCAGGTGGTGTTCGACGGGCAGGACGCGGGCTCGCCGCCACGCGGAGCGGTGCCGGCACGCGCGGAGACGAAGAAGCACTACAACCACCTCGGCGTCCTGGAATCAGACGGCGACGAGGCGACGGGGACGGAGGAAGTGCTCGACGTGGGACCGGACGAGTCACCGAAGGGCGGAACGGCGGTCCGTCGCGAGCCGACGATCGTCGGCGCGGGGAGGGGAGTCCGGACGCTCGCCGCGGGCGGCGGCGCAACTACCGCCGACTGGTCGAGCGTGGGCCGCAACGATCCGTGCCCGTGCGGGAGCGGGAAGAAGTTCAAGAAGTGCCACGGGGCGAACAGCTGACCGAAGATGGAAGATGGAAGATGGAAGATGGAAGATGGAAGATGAAAGGCGGTGCGCGGGCGGGACGACTTCCAAATTCGACATGGCTGCGGTTATTCGATGACGCGGAGGGCATGCACCGGGCGTAGACTCGGCGCATGCCCTCTTCAATTGCGCTCCGCTTGCGGGAGCTGCCGCGCACCGAGCGGCCGCGCGAGCGGCTCAGGGATCTCGGCGCGCACGCGCTGAGCTCGTCGGAGCTCCTCGCCATCCTCATCGGGTCCGGCACGGCCGGCAGTTCCGCGCTCGTGCTCGCGCAGAACGTGCTCGCGCGCTCAGAGGGCTCGCTGCGCAGACTCGCGAGCCAGCCGGTCGCCGCGCTGACCGCGGTGCACGGCCTGGGCGCCGCCCGCGCCGTCGCGATTCACGCCGCGCTCGAGCTCGGCCGGAGGCTCGCCGCCGAGTCGCGCGACGAAGGCGCGCCGCTGCGCACGCCGCGCGACGTGTGGGCCGCGTACGCGCCGCGGCTGGAAGATCTTCCCGTGGAGGAATTTCACGTCGCGGTGCTCGACGCCCAGCACCGGCTCGAGCGCGACATCACGATCACCCGCGGAATCCTCAACTCGTCACTGGTGCACCCGCGGGAAGTGTTCCGCGAGGCGATCGCGGAGCGGGCGGCGGCGATCATCCTCGTGCACAATCATCCGAGCGGCGATCCTACGCCGTCGGCGGACGATCGTTCCATCACCGCGCAATTGGTCGCCGCCGGGCGGTTGCTCGACATTCCGGTGGCGGACCACGTGGTGATTGGGAGGGG
>JADGQS010000158.1 GCA_017881585.1 Gemmatimonadaceae bacterium
GTTAGATAGCGACTACAGATCTGGACGATGAGAAACGATTGGGAAGAATGCGATTCTGCTGATCGACTTCGCGAAGTGGGCGCGCGAGAAGGAGGGCATGCCGTTGCGCGAGGCGCTGATCGAAGCGGGCGCGATTCGTCTGGGGCGGGTGAGGCAGAAGCCGCTCACCACGGACCACGCGCCCTGATCCACTCGCCTACGGCGCGAGACCGGAAATCTCCCGTTCGGCGGTGATTTCCATCTCGCGCTCCTTCGACACGAAGTGGTGCTTGACCCACAGCCCGAAGTCGTCCAGGTAGCTGTACGCTACCGGCACCACCACCAGCGTGAGCATCGTCGACGTGATGAGCCCGCCGATCACGGCGCGGGCCATCGGCGCGCGGAACTCGCCGCCCTCGCCCAGGGCCAGCGCGATCGGCAGCATTCCGGCGATCATCGCCAGCGTCGTCATCATGATGGGCCGGAGTCGTACCGCGCCCGCCTCCACGAGCGCCGTGAAACGGTCCGTCCCCTGCCCGCGCCGTTCGTTCGCGTTGTCCACGAGCAAAATCGCGTTCTTCGTCACCAGCCCCATGAGCATGATCACCCCGATCATCGACATGATGTTGAGCGTCGTGCGCGTGAGCAGCAGCGCGAGCAATACGCCCACCAGCGAGAGCGGGAGCGAGAGCATGATCGCCACCGGCTGCGTGAACGACTCGAACTGCGACGCGAGAATCAGAAAGATCAGGATGACCGCGAGCGAGATGGCTTCGATGACGTAGCCGCCCGTCTCCGCCAGTAGCTGCGTTTGCCCGCCGAGGTCGATCGAGTAGCCCGGCGGCAGCGGGATTCCCGCGAGTCTCGCGCGGATCGCCGATGACGCCTCCGACAGCGAGATGTCGGGCGACGTATTGCCGGAAATACTGACCACGCGCTCCAGACGCATGCGGTCGATCTGCGATGGTGCGCTGGAGACGCTGATGTGCGCGACGTCTCCGAGCCTGGCGGACGTCACGCCGTTCGGTCCCGCCTTGGCGGTCGGGACTGGCAGTGCCATCACGTCCGCGATCGATCGCCGCAGTTCCGGCGCGAGCTGCACCCGCACGTCGCGTTCCTCGCCGGTCGGGTCTTCCCAGCGCGTGACCACCTCGCCGGCGAAGAGCGGACGGATCGTCGACGAGATGGCGCCGATGTCGAGTCCCACCTGGTTGGCCTCGTCGCGGTCCACCTCCACGCGCAGCTCGGGCTTCGGATCTCCGAGCGACGATGTCACGTCGACGACCCCAGGGATAGTCCGCACCTGGGCGAGCACCAACTGCGACAGCCGCTGCAACTCGCCGATGTCGGGGCCGCGTAGCTCCACCTGCAACGGCGCCTGTCCACCGCCCGGGCCTGAGTTCTGAAGTGCGAACGTGCGCACGCCGTAGATCGGAGCGAGACGCGCACGCACCACCATCATCATCCGGCTCTGCGAGAGCGGACGCGCCCCCGGCGGTGTGAGGCGCACGTAGATATCACCCGCGCGCACCGTTCCAGTAGGGCCGGCGCCGATGGTGGTGTACGTGTACGCCACACCCTTGATTGCGCGCAGCGTCTCTCCCACCTGCTCGGCCTTCGCTCGCGTCTGGGCCAGGCTCGACCCTTCTGGCGTTTCGAAGTGCACGGTGAACTCGCTGTTGTCCGAGTCCGGCGAGAACGAGCCGCCAATGAACGGCACCAGTGCGAGTGCTGCCACCAGACTCAGCACCGCCACCGCGATCGTCGTCTTCCGGTGTCCGAGCGCCCACCGGATGATTCCGCGATAGCCCGTGCTGGCGGTATCGAACCAGCGGTTGAAGCGGCCGAGCGTGCGCGTGATCAGGTTGCCGTGCGACGCGCCGCCGGTGTGCGGATTCACCCCCCACCACGCGCTCAGCATCGGCGTGAGCGTGAACGATACGAACAGCGACACCAGCACCGCCCACGCCACGGTGATGCCGAAGGCGAAAAAGAAGCGCCCGATGATGCCGCCCATGAACGCCACCGGCACGAACACGGCGACGATCGACAGGGTCGTGGCCATCACGGCGAGAATGATCTCGCGCGTGCCGTTCCCCGCCGCCGTGAAGTGGTCCTCCTTCATCTCGCGGTGACGCACGATGTTCTCCACCACCACGATCGCGTCGTCGATCAGGATGCCGATCGACAGCGACAGCGCCATCAGCGTGAGCACGTTGAGCGTGAAGCCGAGCGCGCGCATCAGAATGAACGACGAGATCACCGACACCGGAAGCGAAAGCGCCGTGATCGCGGTGGCCTTCCAGTCGTTCAGGAAGAGCATCACAATGATCACGGTGAGCAGGGCGCCGAGCAGCAACTCGCTGATCACGTCGTGCACCGAGTTGCGGATGAGCACCGAGTTGTCGCGCACGATCTGCAACTGCGTGCCTGGCGGAAGGTCGGCCTGGAGTGTGCCGATCACCTGCTTCACTCCGTCAGCCACGGCCACGGTGTTGGCGCCCGACACCTTGATGAGGTCGATGCCGATGGTGCGGCGGGCGTCCACCAGGGCGAGCGAGCGCTCCTCTTCCGTGGCGTCGTCCACGCGGGCCACGTCCGAGAGCCGCACGGTGAGCCCGGCGCGCGTGGTGATGATCACGTTGTTGAACTGCTGCGGGTCGACGATCCGCCCGGTGACGCGCACGAGTTGCTCCTGCGCGCCCTGTTCCACCCGCCCCGCGGGCACCTCGATGTTCTGCTGCTGCAGCGCCGCGGAAATCTGCGGCACCGTCACGCCCAGCGCTTCCATGCGGGCGGGCTGGAGATAGACGCGGACCTCGCGCTTGAGCCCGCCCGAGAGGCGCACCTCGCCAACTCCCGGCACCGACTCGAGCCGCCGGCGGATCGTCTCGTCGGCCAGGGCGGTGAGGCGCACGAGCGGCACATTCGGGTTCGAGAGTGCAAGCGAGATGATCGGCGCGGCGCTCAGGTCGAGCTTCTGCACCACCGGCGGGTCCACTCCCACCGGCAGGTTCCGGCGGATGCCGTCGATCTTCGAGCGCAGGTCCTGCGCGGCCACGTCCACCGGGCGCGTGAGCTCGAACTCCACGATGACCTGCGACACCCCCTCGAGCGAGACCGAGGTGATCTTCTTGACCTGCTCGACGGGATTGAAGGCCTCCTCGAGGCGCCGCGTGACCTCGCGCTCGATGGTCCCGGCGCTCGCGCCCGGGTACGTGGTCTGCACCGTCACGATGGGCAGGTCAATGGCCGGAAACTGGTCGATCGGCAGGCGGCGATAGCTGAAGAATCCGAGTACGATCAGCGCCGTCATCACCATTGCGGTGAATACGGGACGCCGGATCGCGAGGTCGCTCAGACCGCCCGAAGGGGGGCTGGTGGGCATCCTACTTCTCCCTGGTCTCGGTGATCTTCGTCCCATCGGCAATCTCGACGCCCAACGTGACGATCACGCGCTCCCCCGCCGTGAGGCCGCTGGTGATGGCGACCATGCCCGTGTCGTCGTTGCGCGCTCCGGGAACCACCACGCGGCGGCGGGCGACGTTGCCGGCGACGACGAGCACGTAGCTCTCCTTTTCGCCGGCGCGCACCGCGGTGAACGGCACGACGACCGCCCGCGCGGCGGCGCCCGTGTGGATTTGGCCGTGCGCGAACTGGCCGGCGACGATCCGGCCGGTCACGTTGGGCAGCCGCACGAACACGCCCACCTGACGCGTCGCGGCGTTTGCGACCGGATCCACCCGCGCCACCATGCCGCTGAATTCCTGACCCGGCATTGCATCGAGGTTGAAGGTCACCTTCTGCCCGGCGCGCACGCGCGCGGCGTCGAGCGCGCCCACCTGTCCCTTGAGTTCCAGAGTGCGCGGGTCGACGACCGTCATCACCGGATCCTCGACCTTCACCGATTCGCCATCTTCCACGCTCCGCTCGCTGACCCAACCGTCAAGCGGCGACCGGATGCTCGTACGCGCGGCGGCCTCGCCCGCGCTCGCGTTCATCGCCCGTGCGGCGGCCACCTGTGCGAGAGCGGCGTCGTAGCCTGCCTCTGCCGTCTTGAGGTCGAGTTGCGATGTGGCGCCAGCCGCGAAGAGCCGCTTGCCGGCGTCGAGCCGCTGCCTGGCCACGGCGAGCGCCGCCTCCGCACTGGCCACGTTGGCCTTGGCGCCCAGCGCCTGACTCGTGACGCCCTGCGCCTCCACGCGAGCCAGCACCTGGCCTCGGCTCACCTTCGTGCCGCGGTCCACCCGAAGGTCGCGGATGGTACCGGCCACCTGGGCGCGCAATCTCACGACATCGGCGGGGTCGAGCGCTCCGCTCACGACGACAGTCGAACCGATGTCGGCGGTGGTCGCGGCCACGACGTCTGCGGCACTCAAGAGCACGCTCGGCGGCGCGCTCGCAGCGTCTTTACCCTTGGGGGCACCGCACGCGGCGAACGCGGCAGCGAAAAGGATGGTGCACACGCCCCGTACGGAACGGCACACGTATGTCGGATGTGGATTCATGACCGAGAGAGATATTGGGTAGGGCGAGTTCACGAGTGCGTTGCTCTGCGCTTGCCGACGGCGGCCCGCACGCTGACCGTCGGGCGAAGGCTGTGAAGGAAGAGTTCGATGGTGGAGTCCACCATCCGGTCCTTGTCGAACGGGTCCAGCTCGTCGAGTCCCATGCCGCCGCGCCACAGCTGCTGGAGGACCAGGCCGGAGGTGAACACCCGCGCAGCCACCTCGGCGTCCGCGTCCTGCCGGAACTCGCCTGACGCCTTGCCGCGCTCGATCAGCTTGGCAATGAGCTTCCATCCCTCGACGAGATTGTTCTGGACGGTGCGCGCGAAGACCTTGGGGGCGTCGGCGTGCAGCTCCTGGAAGACGACGGACAACAGCCGCCGCGATTCGTCGGTCGGCTCACAGAAGCCCTTGCGCATCAACATTCGCAGCTTCGACGAAACCGGCCCCGTGAGGCCGCCCATGAGCGCCTCGAGATCGCCGAAGATCTCCCGCTCGCGACTGGCGACCAACCTGAGGAGGAGATCCTCCTTGTTCTCGAAGTAGTAGTAGATGGTACCCTTCGTGACGCCGGCAGCGGCGGCGACATCCTCGAGTCGGGTGGCGCTGTAGCCATGTGCCGCGAAGACACGGAGCGCCGCATCCAGGATCTCTCGCGGGCGCTCGTCCGGGCGCCGCTCCCACTTCGGGTGCGGTGGGCCGAGAGTTTTCAATCTCTTCTTGACCATGACGTCAGATGCTTCCGATGCGGTCGGCCAACGATTCCTAGAGATAGACAGCCCACCAGCGCACACCCAGTGAGAGCGTACGGGCAAGAGTGTGAATATAATTGTCGTTCGGGTAGAATACCCCGCGACTGCCCGCTCGTCAACGATGACCGAATGCCACGGGTTCGAATCGAGCGCGTTGTTGGTTCAACGGACGAGAGGGTGAGAGTGCTGATTTTATTCTGACGCCCTGAGGCGTCTACATGCGCTACCTAACGAACGTTGCAGCTGCCAAGGGTTCTTGCACCACTTTTGTAGACACTTCCACCTAACCACCATGGAGTGTCAATCATGCCACGAGCAGGGCCACGCGCGGTGCGGAAGTACAGCGACGAGTTCAAGCTGACTGCTGTGCGACTCAGTCAGCAGCCGGGGTTGCAAGTGAAGAGCGTGGCTGCTGCGCTG
>JADGQS010000047.1 GCA_017881585.1 Gemmatimonadaceae bacterium
CATTTCGCTGAGCGTCATGGTGCCGTTCGTGACGGCGACGTCGAACGTGAACTTGGTGATGAACCCCACCGGCCACGAGCCGACGCTGGGTTTCAACCCCACGCTCATCGCACGAGCCGCGCTCTCGGCGCGCTCGGCGGACTCGGCTTTCCTCGCCCAGTTCGCCAACGCGGCCGTGCAGCTGAATCTGGCGATCTCGCGCTGCGCGGCGACGCCCTCGGGCAGCGGCTGCGCGCAGCTCAACGCCAACCCCGCCGCGCCACGGGCGCTCATCATCAACGCCGACTCCTACGCGGCCGGCCTCGCGCAGGTCTATGGCGGGCGCGGCGCCGCCGGGAATCTCTTCGTGCCGATCGCGGGTACCGCCGCACAGTCGGCGATCGAGGCGAAGGTCTCCGCATTTCGCGCGATGTACGCCGCGTACGGAATCTCGGCCATCACCGCGGCCGGCCCGCTCGGGGCGCAGGCGCCGCTCACCGCGGCCGACATGCAGACCGTCCTCACCGATTCGACGTTCGGCGTCAACGCCAAGCCGCTCGCGACCTCCGTGACCCGCGGAATCGGCGACATCGAAGTGGGGATGAAAGTGAACCTCTTCGACTCGTTCCACGGCAACGACAGCGCGCGTTTCGCGCCGAAGGGATTCAAGTGGCGCCAATCCGTCGGAGCAATCTACCGGCTCGGCACGGGCACACTGCCCTCGCCCGCCGACTTCACGGCGATCGGAACGGGCGACCACCAGAGCGACATCGAACTGCGCACCTTCACCGACCTGCTGTACGGTCCGCACTTCTGGATCTCGCTCGTCGGGAGCTACACGGCGCAGATGGCGGACCAGCTCGTGGTGCGCATTCCCGATTCGCCGACACAAGTGATCCTCGCGTCGTACCGGCAGGAAACCGTGCAGCGGCACCTCGGCGACATCGTCGACATCCAGGTCAATCCCCACTGGGCGCTCAACGACTACATCTCCTTCGCCGGCCAGTACTTCTACCGCCACAAGTCCGCCGATGCGTACACGGGCACGTTCACCGTCTCGGATCTCGCGGGGAACGTCGCCACGCTCGACGCGGCCAACCTCGGCATTTACAGCGCTGCGAGCGAACACCGGCTCGGCATCGGCGCGACCTACTCGACCGTCGCGACCGTGGCGAAGCACAAGTCGGGGTTGCCGTTCGACATCTCGTATTTCCATTACGAGACGACGCTCGGGTCGCTCGGGCGGGTGCCGAAGATCGCCGTCGATCAGGTGACGCTGCGGGTGTACTGGAGATTATTCGGGCGGTAACGGCGAGTAATCGGTCATTGGTCATTGGTCGTTGGTTCTTGGCTTCTTGCCAACGACCAAGAACCAAGGACCAACTACCGTTTACGCAGTCTGGATTTCTCCGGCGCAGCCGCCCCCGCCGTGAGCAATTCGCTTGCATGCTCCCGCGACACCTTGCTCTCCGCATCGCCCCCCAGCATGCGAGCGATCTCCCTCACTCGCTCTTCATCGCTCACCACCGTGATGTCCGCCGTGGTCACCCCGCCCTTCGCTCCTTTGCTCACCACGATGTGATGGTGTGCGCGCGCCGCGATCTGCGGCAGGTGCGTGATGGCGAAGACCTGGTGATGTTCGGCCACGCGCCGCATCGCATCGCCGACCATCAGTCCCACCTTCCCTCCGATGCCGGCGTCCACTTCGTCGAAGATCAGCGTGGGCACGCGATCCAGGCGCGCGAGGATCGTCTTGAGCGCGAGCATGACGCGCGCGAGTTCGCCGCCCGACGCAACCCGGGAGAGCGCGCGCGCATCGTGGCCCACATTGAGCGCGACGCGGTACTCCACCTCTTCGGCGCCGGTGATGCCCGTCTCCGAGCGCGGCACCAGCGTGACGAGGAACTTGCCGTCGGGCATGCCGAGTTCGGGCAGCAGCGCCTCGACGGCCTTGGCGAGCGTCGTGGCCGCGTGCTTCCGCTTTGCCGAAAGCCGGGCCGCGGCTGAATCCAGCGCGTTCTCCGCCGCGGTCACCCGGGCGTCGAGACCACGCAGGTCGAGTGCCGCGGTATCGAGCAGGTCGAGTTCGGCTCGCGCCGCACACCCTGTCTCGATCGCCGCCGCCATCGAGCCGCCGTACTTCTTCGCGAGCCGGAAGATCAGGTCGCGCCGGCGCTCGACGATCTCGAGCCGGGCGGGATCGTTCTCGACGCTCGCGGCATACGCCTCCGTCTCGCGCGCGAGCTCCTCGAGCGCGTAATACGCCGCGTCGTATAGAGCCTGGAGTCGCTCGGTTGAAGGGTCGATCTTCTGCAAGGATGCCAGGGCGCGCTGCAGATGACCCACGCGCCTCACCACCGCGTCGTCGCCGCCGTCGAGCGCGTCGTTGATCTCGCCGGCGAGCGTGCGCAGCTCCTCCCCGTGCGTGAGCCGCCGCGATTCGTCGTCGAGCTTCGCGCCCTCGCCCTCCGCGAGCTTCGCCTCGCCGATCTCCTTCGCGACGTGCTGGAGATACTCCGCCCGCTGCTGCGCCTCGTCGCGGCGCGCGCGCAGCGCCTTGGACGCGGCACGGGCCGCCATCAGCTCGGCGTGCGCCGCCGCGACCCGTGCGGCTTCACCCGCGCAGTCGCCGAACAGGTCCAGGATCGCGCGCTGCGACGCCTCGTCGAGCAGCGCCTGCGCCTCGTGCTGGCCGTGCACGTTCACGAGAAGGCGACCGATGTCCGCGAGTACGCTGGTCGTGACGGGAGAGCCGTTTATCCAGGCCCGTGCGCGCGTGCCGGTCGAGGCCACCTCGCGCTTGAGGACGAGCGTGCCGTCCTCGGTCTCGATGCCGCGTGCGTCGAGCGCGGCCAGGAGATCGGGCGCATCGCCGATCTCGAATACGCCCTCCACCGTCGCGCGCTCGGCGCCCGTGCGCACGAGATCGCTCGCGGCGCGCTCGCCCACGAGCAGCCCGAGCGCGCCCACGATGATCGACTTTCCCGCTCCCGTCTCGCCCGTGAGCACGTTGAAGCCCGGCGCCAGCGGAAGCGCGACCGATTCGATGATCGCGAAGTTCCTGATGCGCAGTTCTGTCAGCAATTAAGGTGACCCCTCACCCGTCGCTCCTCGCTTCACTCGTCTCGCTCGGCGAGGCCTCCCCACCCGAGCTTGCGCCGCAGCCGGCCGATATAGGTCGTGCCCGTGAACCGCACGATCTTCACGCGGTCTGCCGAACTCTTGATCGACAGCCCCTGTCCGGTTCCCAAGCTGGTGCCGACCTGGCCGTCGACCGTCACCAAAACCTCCTGCGGCGCATCTTCCGGTTGCACCGTGATCACCGCGTCGGGCGGCAGGAGGATCGGGCGGACCGCGAGCGTGTGCGGCGACACGGGCGTGATGAGGATCGAATCGACCGTGGGCGCGACGATCGGCCCGCCCGCCGAAAGCGAGTATGCCGTCGAACCGGTGGGCGTGGAAATCACGATCCCGTCCGCGGCGAGCGTCCCGATCTCCTCGCGGTTCACCGCCACACGCAGCCGCAGCACGCGGGCAAATCCGCCCTTGTGCAGCACGACGTCGTTCAGCGCGCGCATGCGCGGCGATGACGTAGCGGTGCCGGTCGGGTGCGCTTCCAGCGTCATGCGCGAGTCCATCTGATACTGTCCCTTCGCGAGGCGTGGAAGCATCTTCGCGAAGTCCTTGCCGCGGCAGCTCGTGAGGAACCCGAGTTTCCCGAGGTTCACGCCCATGATCGGGACGTCCGCGCCGTCGAGGAATCGCGCGGCCCGCAGCAGTGTGCCGTCGCCGCCGAGCGAGATCAGCGCGTCCAGCCCCTCGGCATTCGTGAGCGTCTCGCCGCCGAGCGCGCTCTGCAGGAGGCTCGGCTCGTACAACAACTCCAACCCGAGTCGCGGCGACTCGCTCGCGAGCAGGGCGAGGATCTCCGTCAGGCCCTCGTAGCCCTGGTGTCCAATGACGCCGATTCGCATCAGCCCGTGACCGCCTCCGACTCGTGCAGGGCGCGCACACGCTCCGCGATCCCGGCCACGTCGAGACCGCATACGGCCAGCTGCCGGGCACGCGAGGCGGCGTAGATGATGCGATCGGGAACACCGTGTGCGATGACGCGCACCGCCGGGTCCATCGTCGCGACGACGCTCGCCATGTACGCGCCGAATCCGTTCACCACCGTGCCCTCCTCGACCACCAGCAGCTGGCGATGGTCCGCCGCCACGGCGGCGAGCGTGAGTTCATCATACGGCTTGAGATAACGGCAGTTCACGACGGTCACCGAGAGCCCCTCGGCCGCGAGCAGTGCCGCGGCCGCGAGCGACGGCAGCACCATGGTGCCGACCGCGAGAATCGCGACTTCCCCCGGCGTGCCCTGGCGCAGCACTTCCCAGGTGCGATACGGAACGGCCGCGATCTCGCCCATCGCCGGCGGAACGTCGGGCGCGGCGTCACGCGGATAGCGCAGCGCGAACGGCCCGCTCGTGTGCTCGACGGCGGAGCGCAGCAGCCCGAGCATTTCGCGCGCGTCCTTCGGCGCGGTGACGGTCATGTTCGGCACCGCGAGCATGTACGCGATGTCGTACAGTCCCGCGTGCGTCTCCCCGTCTTCGCCGACGAGTCCCGCGCGATCCATGCAGAAGATCACGGGGAGCCGCTGGATCGCGACGTCGTGGATGATGCTGTCGTACGCACGCTGGAGAAACGTCGAGTAGATCGCCGCCACCGGACGGATCCCCCGCGTCGCGAGCCCGGCGGCCATCGTGATCGCGTGCGCTTCGGCGATGCCCACATCGAAGAATCGCGTGGGATGCGCCTTCGCGACCACCGACGTTCCGGTGCCGCTCGACATCGCCGCCGTCAGCGCAACGATGTTCTGCTGCTCCGTCATGAGTTCGGAGAGTCCCCTCCCGAACACCGACGTGTAGTTCGCGTTCGCCGTCGAGGCCTTGCGCTGCTTGCCCGTCGCCGGATCGTGGCCCGGCGGCAGCGCATGCCACTTCTCGACGTGTTCGCCCGCGGGGAATCCTTTTCCCTTCTGCGTGACCACGTGGACGAGGCGCGGTCCCTTCATCTCGCGCACGGCCTTGAACGTGTCGTTCAGCATCTTGATGTTGTGGCCGTCGATGGGGCCGAAGTAGCGGAAGCCGAGTTCCTCGAACAGCACGCCGGGCGTGAGGAACGCCTTCACGCTCTCCTCCCACTTCTTCAGCAGGGTCGCGGCGTGCAGCATGCCCGGCGCGTGGCTCGCGGCGTCGCCCACGGCGCTGCGAATGCGATTGTAGATCGGGTTGCGCTGCACCGACGCCAGGTACTTGTGCATCGCGCCCACGTTCGGCGCGATGGACATCTCGTTGTCGTTGAGCACCACGATGAAATCGCGCCCCGATGCGCCGGCGTTGTTCAGCCCCTCATACGCGAGGCCGCTGCCAAGCGATCCGTCGCCGATCACCGCGACGACCTTGAAATCGTCGCCCGAGAGGTCGCGTCCGACGGCCATGCCGTACGCCGCGGAGATCGACGTGGCCGCGTGTCCGGCGCCGAACGTGTCGTACTCGCTTTCGGCGCGTTTCAGGAATCCGGAAAGCCCGTCTTCCTGCCGCAGCGTGCTCATGCGGCCGGCGCGGCCCGTGAGCACCTTGTGCGGATAGCCCTGGTGCCCCACGTCCCACACGAGCTGGTCGCGCGGCGTGTCGAAGCAGTTGTGCAGGGCGATCGTGAGTTCCACGACGCCGAGTCCTGCGCCGATGTGTCCGCCCGTCACCGCGCACGACTCGATGAGGAAGGCACGTACGTCAGCCGCAAGCGTGCGCATCTCGTCGTTCGAGAGCGCGCGGATGTCGGCGGGTGATTTGATGCGGTCGAGGATGTTCATGATCCTGTGCGAAAACATGGCGGAATACGCGTATAAAACTAGAGCGTGCCCAACGGAATGCGAACAAATCGCTCTCAGACGACACCTGTCAGATGAGAGCGTTCTGCTGGTCGTTTCATCGCTAGGACCGCCGGTCAACAACGAATCGCGCAAGCGATTCCAACTGCGGCGAAGCAATCCCCGCCTCGCGCAGGGCGAGGCACGCCTCGTCGCACAGCCGGTCGGCGCGCGCCCTCGCGCCGGCGAGCCCGAGCAGGGCCGGATAGGTGCTCTTCTTGAGCGCCGCGTCCCGCCCCGCGGTCTTGCCAAGTTCGTCCGTGGTCGACGTGACATCGAGCACATCGTCGGCAATCTGGAAGGCGAGACCGATCGCGGATCCATACCGTTCGAACGCCCGCAGCGTCTCGTCGCTCGCGAGCGCCGCGAGCCCGCCGATGCGCACCGACGCACTGATCAGCGCGCCGGTCTTCATGCGGTGCACGCGTTCGAGTCCCCTGAGCGAGAGCGGGGCACCCTCCCCCTCGAGGTCGAGCAGTTGGCCGCCGATCATCCCTCCGGCGCCCGAGGCACGCATCAGCTCGCGCACGATGGCGCCGATGTGCGCGTCGTCCAGTCCGAGTGCGCGCGCCGCGTCGGTCGCGGCCCGGGCGGCGAGCGGGACCATCGCAAGCCCGGCCGCCGTCGCAACCGGAATTCCATACGCACGATGCACCGTCGGCCGGCCGCGCCGCATGTCGTCGTCGTCCATGCAGGGAAGGTCGTCGTGCACGAGCGAATACGCGTGCACCACTTCGACCGCCGCCGCGAGCGGGCTCGCGTCCCCGGCGCCGCCCGCCGCGCGATACGCCGCGAGCAGCAGGATCGCACGCAGGCGCTTCCCCTCCCCGAGCATCGAGTAGCTCACGGCCTTGGCCACGGGTCCGTCGATCGAGCACAGGTAAGTCTTCGCGAACGTCGCGAGCGCCGCGTCCACCACCGCCCGCTCCGCGGAGAAGCTCAGCTGCGGTTCCACAACCCGATCATCAACCGTGCTCATCCGTCACCTCGAACACGCCTTCGGCCTTCTCGACGAGCTTCGCCACGCGTCCCTCGGCCTTCGCGAGCTCGGCGCTCGCCTCCTTCAGCTTCGCGATCCCTTCTTCGAACAGCGTGAGCGCCTGCTCGAGCGAGAGGTCGTCGCGGTCGAGGCTGCTCGCGATCTGTTCGAGACGCTCGAGGTTCTTTTCGAAGGTCATGCGGCTCCCCTGCGGGCGGCCTTCGCGCTCGGCCGCACGATCACGTCGTCGGCGGTCGCGTGCACACGGCCGTCGCGCATCTCCATCGCGAAATGCATTCCCGGCGTGAACAGCGCGGCGCTGGGCAGCGCACCGCCCTGCTCGTTCAGCGCCACCGCGTAGCCGCGGGCGAGCGTCGCGAGCGGGCTCAGCGTTTCGAGACGCGCGGCGAGTTCCTGCACGCGGGCGCGGCGGCGCTCGACTGTGCGAAGGGACCGAAGCCCAAGATCCCGTGAAAGTTGGCGCAGCGTGTGGCCGGCGTCGCGCACGCGAAGTTCGGTGGCCGAGCGAATGCCTTCGCCAAGCGCGCGAATCCCGGCGATGATATCCGCGAGCACCGGCACCGCGGCCTCGGCAGCCGCGCTGGGCGTCGCGGCGCGATGGTCCGCGACCAGGTCGGCGATGGTGAAATCCACCTCGTGACCGACGGCCGAAATTGTTGGCACGGGGCTCGCTGCGATGGCGCGCGCCACGCGCTCGTCGTTGAACGCCCAGAGATCTTCGCGCGAGCCGCCGCCGCGGCCGATGATCACGACGTCCGCGCCGCGCCAGCGAGAGAGGCGATCCAGCGCGGCGACGAGCGAATCCGGCGCCGTTTCCCCTTGCACCGCCGCGGGGATCACGATGATCTCGACGCCCGGGTTGCGGCGCTGAATCACCGAGATGATGTCGTGCAACGCCGCGCCGTCCGGACTCGTGATGACCGCCACGCGCCGGGGGAAACGCGGCAGCCGCCGCTTGCGCGCGGGATCGAGCAAGCCGTCCTTCTCGAGCGCCGCCTTCGTCTTTTCGAACGCCTTGCGCCAGAGCCCCTCGCCCTCGGCTTCCAGCGAGCGGACCATGAACTGCATCTGGCCGCGCGCCGCGTACACGGAGAGCTGGCCGTGCGCCATCACCTGCATGCCTTCGTCGGGCGGAGCGGGAATGCGCTTCACGTCGCGCGACCACACCACGCACGACAGCTGCGCCGTCGCGTCGCGCAGCGAGAAGTACCAATGGCCGTTGCGATGCGCGGTGAAGTTGCCCACCTCGCCCTTGATCCAGACCGGAGGAAAAGCGCCCTCGAGTATCTCCTTCGCCGCGTTGGTCAGCTGCGCGATGGTCAGCGCGAGTTCGGGAGAGCCGCCAGGCGCGTTCACGCGCTCATTTCCGCCGCCCTCACCGTGTTCTTCAGGAGCATGGCGATCGTCATGCGTCCCACTCCGCCGGGCACCGGCGTGATCAGCGACGCGACCTGTTTCGCGCTCTCGAAATGCACATCGCCCTTCAGGCGGTATCCCGCCTTCGCGGTCGCATCGTCCACGCGATTCATCCCGACGTCGATCACCACGGCGCCCGGCTTGATCATGTCGCCCGTCACGAACTCGGCGCGGCCGATCGCCGCGATGAGCAAGTCGGCTCGCCTGGTATGCGACGCCAGGTCTCGCGTGCGGCTATGGCAGATCGTCACCGTGCAGTCGGCGTGCGGGCCCGGCTGCACCATCAGGCTCGCCATCGGCTTGCCCACGATGTTCGAACGCCCGACGATCACGCACTCCATCCCGGCGGTCTTCACCCCGTACGTCTCGAGCAGGACCTGCACGCCCCACGGCGTGCACGGCGCAAAGCCATCCCGATCGCCGATCAGCACCTTCCCGACGTTCACCGGATGGAAGCCGTCCACGTCCTTCTGCGGCGCGATGCGCCGGATCACCGTCTGCGGATCGATCTGCTTGGGGAGCGGCATCTGCACGAGGATTCCGTGGATGGCGGGATCAGCGTTCAGACGGTCGACGACGGCGAGCAGCTCGGCCTGCGTGGTCGACGCGCTCAGCCGGATCGTCTCGCCATTCATTCCCGCCTCGCGGCACGCCTTCTCCTTGGCCCCGACGTAGACCCTGCTCCCGGGATCGTCGCCAACGAGGACCACGGTGAGTCCGGGGATGATTCCACGCGTTGCGAGCGCCGCCGTTGCCGTGGCGACTTCCGCACGAACTTTTTCTGCGACGGCCGCGCCGTCGATGATTTCAGCGGGCAATGTCCATCGCTCTCTTTTCGCGGATTGCTACGACCTTGATCTGACCGGGGTACTGCAGCTCCGTCTCCACCCGCCGCGCGATCTCCTCCGTCAGCGACTGCATGCGCGCGTCGTCCACGTCGTCGGGATTCACGATCACGCGAATCTCGCGGCCGGCCTGGATCGCGAACACGCGATCGACTCCCTTGTAGCTCGACGCGATCTTCTCGAGTCCCTCGAGCCGCTTCACGTACGTTTCGAAGGCCTCGCGGCGCGCGCCGGGGCGTGATCCGCTGATCGCGTCCGCCGCCTGCACGAGCACGCTCACTTCGCTCTCGTGCGGCACGTCGTCGTGGTGCGCCGCGATGCAGTTCACCACCATCGGGTTCTCGCCGTACTTCGTGGCGACCTCCACGCCGAGCTGCACGTGCGTGCCCTCGTGCTCGTGCGTGAGCACCTTGCCGATGTCGTGCAGCAGCGCGCCGCGGCGCGCCATCGCGGGATCGAGGCCGAGTTCCTCCGCCATGATTCCCGCGAGCCACGCGACTTCCTTCGAGTGCAGCAGGATGTTCTGGCCGTAGCTCGTGCGCCATTTCATGCGCCCCACGAGCTTGATCAGCTCGGGGTGCAGACCGTGCACGTTCACTTCGTACGCGGCCTGTTCGCCGGTCTCGACGATGCCCGCGTCGACTTCCTTGCGCGCCTTCTCGACGACCTCCTCGATGCGGCCCGGATGGATCCGTCCGTCGGCGACGAGCTTCTCGAGCGCGAGCCGCGCGACTTCGCGGCGGACGGGATCGAAGCAGGAGACGACCACCGAATCCGGCGTGTCGTCGATGATCACGTCCACGCCCGTGGCGAGCTCGAACGCGCGAATGTTGCGGCCCTCGCGGCCGATGATGCGGCCCTTCATCTCGTCCTTCGGCAACGCGACGGCGCTCACGGTGATCTCCGCCGTGTGATCGGCCGCGATGCGCTGCACCGCGAGCGCGACGATCTTCTTCGCCTCGCGATCGGCGTTGCGCTTGGCGGTCTCGCGAATCTCGCGCAGGCGATTGGCCGCGTCGGCGTGCGCCTCCTCTTCCATGCGCCGGATCAGCTCGGCCTTCGCCTCCCCGGCCGAGAGACCGGCGAGTTGCTCGAGGCGGCGGCGCTCCTCGCCCACCATCTTGTCCAGCTCCTGCTGGCGTTCCTCGACCGACTTTTCCTTGCGTCCGAGATCGCTCGCGCGCTTGCCGACGTCCTTGTCGCGGGTCTCGACGAGGTCGAACTTGCGGTCGAGCACGCTCTCACGCTCCTGGAGGCGCTTCTCCTCGCGCTCGACTTCCTCGCGGCGGCGGCGGGCCTCGGCCTCCCACTCCTCGCGGGCGCGCATCGCCTCTTCCTTCCCGGCGAGCACCGACTGCTTGCGAAGCCCATCGGCGTCGCGCTCGGCATCACCGATGATTCGCTTGACGAGCTGCTCCGCCGTGTCCCCCGCCGCCTCCCGGGCCCGGACCTCGGTGTCGCGTCCGGTACGCCTTCCAACAACAAAGGCGACCGCGGAACCGGCGACACCAAGCACGCCGAGCGCGATCGCCACCCATGCAAGTGGATTCATTGTCCGTATGCTCCAAGACGGCAACACCGCGCGCGATTTGCGGGTGTACCGCGATTCATGAAGACCGCACGGGAACATGCGAACAGCGGCGAAGCACCAGGGAGGTTCGACCGGCCGGCCGGGCGCCGTCGAAGGGCGCTGAACGGGTCGGGCTAACTACCGAGGCCGCTTGTACCTACGTGCTCGCGGCTCCACGTCCGAGCAAACTAGGGCCACGGCAACGAAAAGGCAACGAGATGCCATCGAATAGCACCGAATCAGGTGGCGCAAAGATGGTGGCGCAGGATGTGCAGAAGTATGCCGGCACGGGTTACTTTAGAACGGCCCTGTCATATCCTTTGAGAGGGACACTGAACCATGTGGTCGATTTGTCCACCGTCTCCTTTCAGGCCGGGATTCCCGAATGACTGTTTCGCAGGACAACGCAGACGACGCGCCTCTCGTACTCGTCATCGACGACGAGGATGCCGTGCGCGGTGTGATTGGACGTCTGCTCGCGAGGCAGGGCTATCGCGTGTTGCTCGCGTCGAGCGGACAGGAAGGCATCGAGCTCTTCGAAGAAAACGCGAAGGACATCCGGCTCGTGGTGCTCGACTGGCACCTCCCGGGAGTTCCCGGCGAGCGCACGTTCGATGAACTGCTCGCGCGCGAGCCGAAGCTTCGCGTGGTGCTCGTCACCGGGGACCACCACGCCGACCTCGGCGCGAACGCGCGGCAGTACCTCGCGTGCATGCTGCTGAAGCCGTTCACGAGTGCGGAGCTGATGCTCGCGGTGAACGCGGTTCTGTCGGCGTAACAAGAGCGATGGAAGACCGAAGATGGAAGATCGATGGGCGTTGCCTCCATCTTCGATCTTCCATCTTCCATCGTACTTTTAGTCTTCGGTCCTTCGCTTGGCCGGCGGCAACCACCGCTTCAGTTCGCCCGACAGCCCGTTCATCGCCTCCGCCATCTCCACATTCCCGGCGCGCTCGCGGAACAGTTCATCCGTGATCGAGAGCGCCGCCAGAATCGCGGCCTTGTGCGACTCCACGACCGCCGCGCTTCCCATCACTTCGCGAATCGCCTTGTCCACGTAGGCCGCGACGGCGCGCGTGTGCTCCGGCGGCGTGTCGCTCTTGAGCGTGTACTCTTCGCCGAAGATCGAGACCCGCGTGCTGTATTTCGCGCTCATCGCGATTCTCCACTGTGCTGCTGACGAAGAAAACGCACGCGGTCGAGCATCTTCCGCGTTCGCGCGGCCGCCGCGTCCACACGCTGGCGCAGTTTCGCATTCTCCGCCTCGAGCTGCGCGACGCGCTCTTCCGCGTGCACGTCGCCGCCCCCGCCCTTGGTCGCGATCCCCTTCAATCGCGTTTCGGCGGCTTGGGCGCGCTTGCGAAACGTCGAGAGTTCCTCGCCCAGGTTGCGGACGAGCGCTTCGAGTTCTTTGAACGCTTTCGCGTCAGGCCGTGCGGGGGACGACACCGAGCTCTTTCTCCAGCGTCTTGAGCAGTTGCGATCGACGACCGTCGATCTCCTTGTCGCGTAGAGTGCGCTCGGGGTGGCGGAAGGTCAACCGCCAGGCGAGCGAACGCTTGCCGTCGGGGATGCCGGCGCCGCGGAATTCGTCGAACAACTCGAGGCGTTCGAGCATCTGGCCGCTCGCCTCCTTCATCACGCGCTCGACCGACTCCGCCGACATTTCGTTCGGCACGATGAGCGCGAGGTCGAATTCCGCGGCGGGAGTGGTTGGCAGGGGCGCGAACTTCACGAAGTGCGGAGGGGTGCTCTCGTCGGCGTCGGCGTAATCGTGCTTGCCAGGCGGCGCGACGGCCGCGGCTGACAGTTCACCCAGCGTGATTTCCACGCCGAACGCCGGCGATGCCCACACCGGCGCGTCGAGCACGACCGCGCGCACCATGCCCACGAGCCGCACGCGAACGACCAGCGTCATATCAAAGCTGCCGTCTTCGGCGGGAGGCCCTTCGGTGCCCAGCTCGGGCGCCCGCTCGACGCTGTGCACCGACCACAGCGCACCGTTCTCGCCGGCCTCCAAGCGCGCCTTCGCCGCTGGAAACGCCGCGCGGACGATCGTCTCCGCGAGCGCCTTCGCATCCCACGCGTCGAACGCCGGCGGCTTGGGCTCGGTGAAGTGCGCGGGACGACGCGCGCCCATCACGAGCGCCGCGACACGCACTTCCTCGCGTGGCAATCCTTCGCCGTCGGGAATGAACGCCGACCCGATCTCGAACAAGCGCACGTTTCCTTCGTGCTGATTCAGGTTGTACTCCGCGCGACGCGCGAGCGTATCGAGCAGCGACTTGCGCAGGTACGGCTCATCTTCAGCGAGCGGGTTCGCCACGCGAGCATGCGGCGTCCCGTCGCCCTTCGTGAACGGCATCGGCCGCGTTTCGGCGAGCCCCGCGGCCACCAGCGCATCGCGCACGCGGCGCCCCGCTATGTGCAGTGGATCGTCGGGAACCGTGCCGATGCGATACGGCCGCAGTTCGTCGGGCAGCGCGTCGTAACCTCGCAAGCGCGCGATCTCCTCGACGAGGTCCACTTCGTGCGACACATCGTGACGCCACGTCGGCGGCATCACGCTGTACGCGCGGTCGGCACCGGGCTCGACCATGAAACCGACGGTGGAGAGCAGGCGCTCGATCTCTTCTTCGGCGACGTGCGCGCCAAGCAGATGATCCACACGCGTCGGCCTCAGCCGGACGGCAGCGGCCGACGGAGGCGGCGCGCCCACGTCGAGCACCGACTCGATCGTGCCGCCGGCAACCGCAACGATCAGTCGCGCAGCCAGCGTTGCGATCTCGTCAGTCGATCCGCCGTCCACTCCCCGCTCGAACCGGTAGCTCGCGTCGGTCGAGAGCCCGAGCGCGCGACGCACCTTGCGCACGTCGCGCGGCGCGAAGTGCGCGATCTCGAGGAGAATGTCGGTTGTCGCGTCGGTGACCTGGCTCGCCTGCCCTCCCATCACGCCGGCGAGCGCGGTCGCACGCTCGCCGTCGGCGATGATCGTCATCCACGGTTCGAGCGTGCGCGCGACGCCATCGAGCGTGACGAGTGTCTCGCCGGCTTTCGCCTTGCGCACCACGATCGCGTGCTGCGAGAGTTTCGCGAGATCGAACGCGTGCACCGGCTGTCCGAGCGCGTGCAGCACGTAGTTCGTCGCGTCGACCACGTTGCTGATCGAGCGGCTGCCGACGGATTCCATGCGCTGCTTGAGCCAGTCGGGGCTCGCATCCATCTTCACGCCCCGAATGACCACCGCGATGTAGTGCGGCGCGCCGGCCGGATCCTCGACCGTCACGCGAACGCCGTGCGCGGTCGCACTCGGCTTCCCCGTGGTGGCCAGCGGAATCGTCGCTGTGCCTTGCAGTTCGATCGGCGTCTGCATCATCACGCCCGTCAGCGCGGAGAGCTCGCGCGCCACCCCGCGGTGCGAGAGCAGGTCCGGACGATTGGGCAGCACGTCGAGATCGAGCTGCGTGTCGCCGATCGGCATCGCACTGAGCAGCGGCGTTCCCGGCGGCACGTCGACGCTCAGCGCGAGGATACCCTCGTGATCGTCGCCGAGCCCGAGTTCGCGCGCCGAGCAGAGCATGCCGTTCGAGGTGAATCCGCGAATCTTCCGCTTCTCGATCGTGGGCCCCGCGGGCATTACGGTTCCGGTGCGCGCGAACGGATAGAGCGCGCCCACCGTGACGTTCGGCGCGCCGCAGACGACCTCGAGCAGCGTGCCGCTGCCGTCGTCCACCTTGTTGAAGGAGAGCTTCGTCTCCGGAATCTTCTCGCTCGCGACGACGCGCGCGACCACGAACGGCACGAGATCGGCGCGCAGCGGCGCGATGCCGTCGAGCGTGACCGTGTGGTCCGAGAGCAGCTCGCCCACGGCCTGCGGCGTGAGCGCGTGCGGGACGAACGCGAGGAGCCAG
This sequence comes from Gemmatimonadaceae bacterium, assembly GCA_017881585.1. Classification (GTDB taxonomy): domain Bacteria; phylum Gemmatimonadota; class Gemmatimonadetes; order Gemmatimonadales; family Gemmatimonadaceae; genus Fen-1231. The sequence continues at coordinate 14,648 of JADGQS010000047.1, forward strand.
TCGTGCGAGATCTTCATCGTGCGAACTGCTCGAGGAAGCGCACATCCGAGTCGAAGAGCACCCGGCAATCCGGAATGCCGTACCGCGACTGCGCGATCCGTCCCGGTCCCATGCCGAACGCCCATCCGGTGAATTTCTCGCTGTCCACGCCCGCATTCTCGAGCGCGGCGGGGTGCACGAGCCCGCACCCCATGATTTCAATCCACCTCACTCCTCGCCCATCGCCGAGATCCACCTCGACGTCCATCTCCGCGGAGGGTTCCGTGAACGGGAAGAACGACGGACGGAACCGCGTGCGCCGCGACGCGCCGTAGAAGCGGCGCGCGAAGTGCGTGAGCGTCGCCTTGAGATCGGCGAAGCTGATCCCCTCGTCCACCGCGAGCCCTTCGATCTGTGCGAACATCGGCGAGTGCGTCGCGTCGAAGAAATCGCGGCGATATACGTTGCCGGGCGCGAGAATGCGAATCGGCGGCGGATACTTTTGCAGCGTGCGGATCTGCACGGGCGAGGTGTGCGTCCGCAGCAGGCCGCCGCCCTCGAGATAGAGCGTGTCGTGCAGCTCCATCGCGGGATGATCCGCGGGAAAGTTGAGCGAGAGGAAGTTGTACCACTCCGTCTCGGCCTCGGGACCCAGCGCGATGCTGAAGCCCAGCTCGCGGAAGATCTCGCTGATCTCGTCGATCACCAGGGAGACCGGGTGCACGGAGCCGCGCCAGTTCTGGCGGGCCGGCATGCTGGGATCGCCAATCGCGACCGTCTTGGCCGCGCCGGCGAGTTCCGCGCGCCGCGTCTCGAGCAGTTCCTCGATCGCGACTTTCGTCGCGTTGGCGAGCTGTCCGGCCGCGCGGCGGTCTTCCTTGGGGAGCGATCCCAGCGCGCTCATGATGTCGGTGAGGCGTCCGCCCGTGCGACCGACGAGCGAATTCCGGAGTTCACCCCACGCAACGAGATCGCCGACGGCCGCGATCAACGCGGGACCGTCGGCGGCGAGCTGCTCACATGCGCGCTTGAACTCGTCGAGTGTCACGTCTTCTTCTGCAATACCGCCTGCGAATTACCGGGTGCTCAAGCTGCGGACACTGCCGAGCGCGCCAGCTCTGCCAGTGCCGCGAACGCACCAGCGTCCTTGATGGCGAGATCGGAAAGAATCTTCCGGTCGACTTCGATGCCCGCCTTCTTGAGACCGTTCATGAACGCGCTGTACGTCATCTCGTGCTGATGTGCGGCGGCGTTGATGCGCAGGATCCACAGTTTGCGGAACTCGCGCTTCTTGTTCTTGCGATCGCGATAGGCGTAGACCCAGCCGCGCTCGACGGTTTCCTTGGCTGCCTTCCAGAGCTTGCTGCGGCCGCCGAAGTTTCCGCGGGCGGCCTTCATGATCTGCTTCTTGCGCTTCAGTCGCGCGACATTCGATCGTACGCGTGGCATTGGTCAGTTCTCCTTAGGCCTGAAGCAGGCGCTTGATGCGCTTCGCATCGCCAACGGTCTTCACCGTCGTGGGACGGCGGAGCTGGCGCTTCCGCTTCGAGGTCTTCTTGGTAAGAATGTGGCTCTTGTAAGCCTTCATCCGGCGCACTTTCCCCTTCGACGTGACGGAGAAACGCTTCTTCGCGCCCTTGTGGGTCTTCATTTTCGGCATATCGGATCTCGTCTATTTCGGCGTTAGGATCATCGTCAGGGCCTTCCCTTCGAGTCGCGCGTCCGTCTCGATCTTCGAGACGTCGGCCAGCGCCACGGCAACCCTCGCCACCACCGCGCGTCCGAGCTCCGGATGGGCGATCTGCCGCCCGCGGAACATCAGCGTGACCTTCACCTTGTTTCCGTCCTGGAGGAACTCGCGCGCGTGGCGCGTTTTCGTGTCGAAGTCGTGCACTTCGATTCCGGGCCGGTACTTCACTTCCTTCAGCAGGATGACGTGCTGCTTCTTCTTGGCCTGCCGAGCCTGTTTTGCCATCTCGAACTTGTACTTCCCGTAGTCCATGATCCGGACGACGGGCGGTCGCGCGAGCGGCGCGACTTCGACCAGATCGAACCCTTGCTCCACAGCCGCTGCCAGTGCGGCATCCACTTCCATGATTCCGAGCTGAGCCCCGTCCGCTGCGATAACTCGAACCGGGCTGATGCGGATCTGCCGGTTGACGCGCGGCGGCCGCTTTGTGGTGTCCTGAATGTCTGTCTTCCTCCGTGACGGAAAAGAAAATCGCGGACCCTCTCTTGAGAGTCCGCGATGCGAGGACCACACGCCGTGAAATTGCTCACGCGTGAGATCATTGCGGCGAACTCCTGCAGCACAACCGACCGGTAATCAGGTCGGAGGCCAGAGGGTGGATCGAGCAAGCCAGGCTCGATCTCTTGTCTACGATGTCCCAGAAACGTAAGTGGCTCAGGGGGTTAGGTCAAGCCCGTACGCCTTCCCGTCATGGCGCACACGACCCCACGCCACACTCGCGTCGTGCTCGAACACCATCAGCCACTTCTCGTCCTCGGCCCGCTTGAACAGCGCCCGCTTCGACTCGAGCGTCCGCAGCGGTTCCACGTCGTACCCCATGATCCAGGGCAGCGGCAGATGATGCGCGGTCGGGCACACATCGCCGAGAAAACAGGCGATCTCCGACCCGCCATCGACGACCACCGACTGGTGGTACGGCACGTGACCCGGCGTGAGCATCACCGAGATCCCCGGCACGATCTCACGCTCGCCCTCTATGAGGTCGAACCGGCCGGCTTCGAAGATCGGGTCCCAGTTCCGCACGAAGTAGCTCGCGCCCGTGCGTTCGTTGGTGTGCGTCGCCCAGTGGTGCTCGCCCTTCTGCACCACGTATCGCGCGTTGGGAAACGACGCGCGCACTACGCCGGCCGAGTCGATGTACGTGTCGCCGCCGGCGTGGTCGAAGTGCAGGTGCGTGTTGATCACGAGCGTCACATCCGACACGCGATGACCGGCCGCGACGATCGCGTCTTCGAGCGCGGTGCGGACGGCACCGTCGTCGTTCGTGCCGCTCGCGTCGCTCGCGCTCGCGCCGCCATTCTCGAGCGCGTAGATGTCGTGGAACTTCGCGTTCTCCTTGTTGCCCGCGCCGGTATCGATGAGAACGAGCCCGACGTCGTGCTCGACCAACAGGCATCGCATCCCCATCGGAATCCGATTGCGCTCGTCCGCCGCGATCCGGCGTTCCCACAGCGGCTTCGGCACCACGCCGAACATCGCGCCGCCGTCGAGCTTCTGCCCGCCCGCTTGCAGCGCGTGGACGGTGAAGCGGCCGATCTTTCGCGATTGGTGGAGCGGGAGCGGAGGGGTCACGTCGGTCTCTCTGAGTTATGTACGTCGGTTGGTCCGAGACTGCGTAGTCGTCTACGCCCCCTCGCGCCCATCGGAACCACGCGGTAGCGCACTTCGCTTCGCCCTCGCCTTGCTCGTCCTTCTCGACAGCAGCTCGCCGAGCGCTTCCCACGTGTACAGCCCGCTCCGTTCTGCGTCCTTCAACAGCCCCACGAGCACGTGCGCCGTCGCGCGAGCGTCGCCCATCGCCCTGTGCCGGCCGTCGATCGACACACCGTAGTGATTCGCCACCGCGTCGAGATTCCGTCGTGGCAGATGCGACAGGAATCGCCGCGCGAGCCGTACCGTGCAGAGTTGCTCGCTCGTGAGCGAATCCAGCGGCGTACTCGTGACGCGACGGTACTCAGCCGAAAGAAAGTTCCAGTCGAATCGCGCGTTGTGCGCCACGAACACGCGTCCCACCATGTGCTGCGCCAGTTGGCCCGCGATCTCGCCGAACGGCGGCGCGTTCCTCACCATCGCGTCGTCGATTCCCGTGAGATGCGTGATGAACGGCGGGATCGGCCGCCCCGGATTCACGAGCGACGAGAACGCCTCGCGCACCACGCCTCCCTTCACGAACACCGCGGCCACCTCGGTCACGCGATCTCCCGCCCACGCGCTGATCCCCGTCGTCTCGACATCCACCACGAGGAAGGAGACCTCTGCGAACGGCGTGCCGGATGCGGAGGGGGTGTGATCGACCATTTCTCAAAGTTAGCGAACTCCAACGAAACAACGGCAGGAGCTTACCACGGATTTCCGTGATTGGATCGGATACTGCAACTGAAACCGCCACTGCCTTGCCACGGATTTCGCGGATCAACGGCCGGATACAGCAACGACAAAGACCTTTGGGGGAACTGCAACTGCAGCGGCACGCTGTTGTGGCAGTTCCCCCGAAGTTTTTTGGAGTTGTCGTATCCGGCCGTCAATCCGTGAAATCCGTGGCAAAGCAGTGGCTGTTGCCGTTGCAGTATCCGATCAATCCGCGAAATCCGCCGTGAACCAGTTGCCGTGCGGTCCCACTGCCCTTGTCGATCTGTCTTGTCCAGCATTACCTTGTGAAATCATTCACAAGCCCGCTTCGCCTTGAAACGAATCGCAGAATCCACCGTCCGGCGACTCTCGGCCTACCTCCGGTTCCTGGAGGAGTTCGAAGCGCAGGGGCACCAGACGATCTCGAGCGGCGAGCTCGCCGCCCAAGGCGGGGCGACCTCCGCGCAGGTACGGAAGGATCTCTCGTTCTTCGGCTCGTTCGGCAAGCGCGGCCTCGGCTATTCCGTGAGCGCGCTGTCGAGCAGCCTGCGCGAAATCCTGGGGCTCGGCCGGCAGTGGAATGTGGTCATCGTCGGAGCGGGCAAGATCGGGGCGGCACTCGCGCAGTACGAAGGGTTCCGGGCACGGGGGTTCAACGTCGTCGGGGTGTACGACGAGGATCCGGCTCGCGTCGGGGGCACGCTGGATGGTGTCGTGGTCAGAGATCAGCGTGAGCTCGAGGCCGACATCGCGCGACTCAAGCCGCACATCGCGCTCATAGCGGTTCCGGCGGAGGCGGCGCAGGCGCTGGTGGACCGGGTTGTTCGGTCGGGGATTCGCGCGATCCTGAACTTCGCGCCAACGCCGTTGATGGTGCCGGAGAAGGTGACGCTTCGCTCGGTCAACATGGCGCTGGAACTGGAGATTCTTTCGTACGCGCTCGTTAACGCGGACGACTGACGGTCAACGACCACACCGGCGGGTAATCGGTACTTGGTCGTTGGTCGTTGGCCGTTGCAACACAGCCAAGTACCAATGACCAACGACCAAATACCGATTACTGGCTCTTAGAGTGCGTTTCACAACCGCGACAGAAAGTTCCAGCAGATGAGCGCACAGCCCAAGTGCAGGAAGCCGACGTAGTGCGAGGCTCGCCGATCAAAGCGGATCATTAGGCGTCGCTGCTTGTTTAGCCACGCGAAGGTGCGCTCAATCACCCAGCGATGGCGGCCGAGGCGTTCCTTCGATTCGATGCCACGTCGCGCAATGCGGTGTTGGATCCCGCGGACGCGACAC
>JADGQS010000159.1 GCA_017881585.1 Gemmatimonadaceae bacterium
TGGCATGAACTTCACCGCCGGCACCCGGCTGAGCATCTGGTACGTCTCGACCGGATTCACCTTCTCGATATCGTCGCGATTGAAGCTCGCCGTCGCCTGATGGTTGAGCCGCCGCGTCTCGAACTCGTCGTGCCGCGCGATCCCGCGCTTGTCTCCCATCACTCGTACGGTATCGAGTGCCGGCATCGCCGCGTCGCTCAGGAGAATCGGCACGGTGTTGCGTCCAGCCTCGACGGTCACGGCGACTTGCCCGGGCTTGAAGCCGATCCGCTTTGCCCGCACGCGCAGCAGCCCCGGCGCCACATCGGGAATAAGTGCGCGGCCTGCCGACCCGGTGACGACGGTGCGTGTCGCGCCGCCGGGCGCGGTGACCTCGAGCGTTGCGCCGGGCAACGGCGCTCCGCCGGCGCCGTACACCGCGAACTCGACGAGCGCGCGTGGCACCGCCCGCCCCCGCCCGTAGATCGGCGATGGTGCCTCCGGACGCGTGACGAGGTCGACGGCGCCGAATGGCTGATCCTCGGCGAGCCGCGTCTGCTGGAAGGCCGTCCCGGAATCCGACGCGACACGCGTGGCGAGCACCACATCCCTCGGCACGCCACAGATCCGCCAGCGCCCGTCGTCGCCGGTGAGCACGCCGAGCGTCTGCTCGCTCCACTTGAGCTGATCGTTGACGTTCGCGAAGCTCCCCTGCCAGGTCACCGTCACGGCCGCCTGCCGCAACGCCTGCCCGTGCTCGTCGCGCACGGTTCCGCGAAGCATGCCCTCACCGTGCTGCACCGAGTCCTTCGTGCAGACCCGTATCAGCACGTCGCGGGCGGCCGGCAGCGCGATCGAATCCACGTGCGCGTCGGCACGCACCTCGACGTCGCGCTCGACCGCCGCGATGCCGAGCGAATCCATCAGCCCGCTCCGCACGCGGGCCGTGTACTTCCCCTCGAGCACGGGCGAAATCGTGATGCGCCCCGCCGCATCGGCCTTCGCGGTGTAGTCGGTGCCGGCGAGCGTGAGCGTCGCGCCCGTTGCCGCCACCAGCGCGTCGCGCGAGACCACCTGCACGGCCAATGCGTGCCCTTTCGCCTCGTACATGAGCGTGTCGTGCCGGGTCACGCGGGTCACTTCGCCTCCGGTCATGTGCACGGCCTGAACGACTTCATTCGTGGCGGAGAAGACCAACCTCCGGAAGGCGTCCGACCCCTTGTCGGCAGCGCCGATTTTCGGCATGCGCACGTACCAGCGGCTCACGAGCCAGTTTCCGTCCGCCAGGCGCAGAAACTCCACGGTGCCGCCGGCGCCGGCCGCCATCGCCACGTCTGAGAGGTTCGTGTACCGGAAATCGAGCGTGCGAAGTTCAGCGGTCGCGCGGTCGACCCAGAATGTGCCTTCGATATCGCGCACGTCACTGCGGTTTCGCGTGGGCTGGAACCCCACGCCGATGAGTCCGGCCCGGTCGCGGGGCGGCGCCACGAGACGAAAGCAGTGCGTCGCCGCGAACGACTCCGATGTCAGCACGTCGGCGTCGGGAGCGTAGTACATCGTCTCGGCCGAGTCGGCGACGACGTATCCCTTCGCGGCCAGGAGATCTGCGGGAAAGCTCCGGAAGGCGTGCGTGGTCGGATTCTGGTATGTGCGTACCTGCTGCGCGCGCACGAAGCGCGCCGTGGCGTCGAGCGTGCGGTCGTACTCGATCCACCCGGCATCGAGCGGCGCGCCCTCGGCACGGAGCTGCGACGTCAGGATCGCCTTGCGCGCCTCGTCCCACACGCGGGCGACCATGAGGCCGGAGTCCGGGTTCACCCGGCACTCGTCCTGCGCGCGCACGGTGACCGTCGTGAGAGGGATCGCGGCGGCGTTGAGCACTATCCGCACCGATGTCGCCGGCCCGGCGGCAACGGCGAAAGGCGGCACGACGGTCGGGCGGAATCCGATTCGCAGGACCTGCAGTCCGTAACGCCCCACCGCTTGGAGCTGCAGCGCGAACTCGCCGCGCTCGCTCGTGAGCGTGCGGCCCACCGTCGCGCCGCGCTCGTCGGTCGCCAGCACGATGGCACCGCGCGCCGGTGTCGTGCTGTCGGAGAGGACGACCGCGCCGCGGACGGTTTGCGCGCGCAGCGATGCGGCGCTCGCGAGCATGGCAAGCGCCACCGTGAGATTGCGTGCGGGCATCATTCGTCGGTGCACGGGTCCTCTCCTTGCACTACGTTCGCGGCGCGCTCCGCCTGGGTGCCCTGCGGCGCACTGACCTGATAATAGCTCCGCCCGTATCTTATGGGCATGACCACAGTCGATGTCCTTGCGATCTTCGCCCACCGCGACGACGCCGAGCTGAGCGCCGGCGGCACACTCGCGAAGCTCGGCCGCCAGGGCCGCCGCACCGGCATCCTCGACCTCACGCAGGGCGAGATGGGCACGCGCGGGTCCGCCGCGACGCGCGCGGCCGAGGCCGCCGAAGCCGCCAAAGTGCTCGGCGTGGCCGTGAGAGAGAATCTGGAACTCCCGGATGCGGGAATCACCAACACGCCCGAGACCCGGCGCGCCGTGGCCGCCGTGATTCGCCGGCTCAAGCCCCGCGTGGTGATCGCACCAGCGCAAAACGGCCGCCATCCCGATCATCATGTCACGGCTCAGCTCGTGCGCGACGCGTGCTTCGTGGCGGGCCTCGCCAAGATCGAGCCGGAGCATCCGCCGCACCGTCCGCTGAAACTGCTCCACGCACTGTCGTTTCGCGAAGACCACGAGAAGCCGACGTTCGTCGTGGACGTCTCCGATGAATTCGAGACGAAGCTCGCCGCGATCAAGTGCTTTGCATCGCAGTTCGACGGCGCAATCCAGGGCGGCGAAGTGTTTCCCAACGGCGAGTCGCTCTACGACATCATCCGCCACCAGGCCGCGCACTACGGATCGCTCATTCGCTGCCGCTACGGCGAGCCGTTCTACACCGCGGAGACCATGCGCGTGGACGACCTGATGGCGCTCGAGGTCTCGTCGTTGTGAGCGCGCGCGGAGCCGGCGGAACGCGGCTGTAGCTCCATCGGTCGATCCGCCGCTCTCCGCCGTCAGCGGAAAGGTGGTGCGCGAACTGCGGCGCATTGGGAAACGGATCGTGTTCGCGCTCGATGATGACTTGTTCCTTGTCGTTCATCTGATGGTGGCGGGGCGGTTCAAGTGGCACGACAAGACGCCCAAGCTCAGCCGCCGGCTCGCGCTCGTCGCCATCGAGTTCGACTCCGGCACCCTCGTGCTCACGGAGGCGGGGACGAAACGCCGTGCATCGCTGTACGTGGTGCGCGGTGAGGGCGCATTGCGCGAGTTCGATCACCGCGCCCGGCTCTCACCGCTCATGCTCACTTCGCGCCTGACAGACGAGCAGGCGGAACGTTTGCACGATGCCACGCGCTCGACGCTCACCGAGTGGATCGCGCGCTTGCGGGGCTCGACCGGCGGGAAGTTTCCGGAGAAGGTCACAGCGTTTCGGCCCGAGATGGCCGTGCACGGCAAGTTCCGCCAGCCGTGCCCCGTGTGCGGCACTCCCGTCCAGCGCATCCGCTATGCGGACAACGAAACGGACTACTGCCCCACGTGCCAGACGGGCGGCAAGCTGCTCGCCGATCGCGGGCTCTCCCGCCTCCTGAAGAAGGACTGGCCGAAGTCGCTGGACGAGATGGACGAGGCGATAGGACGAGCGAGGGGCGTTGAGACAGGAACGAGCGACGGGTGAGAGGCTTGCAAACGGCAACGGGCGACGGGTGAGGGGCGACTTGGCGAAGCGCGACGTGCCAGGAGTGAGGAGACATACTTCTCCTCACTCCTGGCACGTCGCTCCTCACCAGATCGCCCCTCACGCGTCGCCCGTCGCCGTTGGTACCGTCGTCTGCAGTTGGACCTATATTTAGCCCATGCCCGCCCCGATCTATCTCGACCACGCCGCCACCACGCCGGTGCGCCCGCAGGTGCTCGAAGCGATGCTGCCGTTCTTCGGCCCTCGCTTCGGAAACCCCTCCAGCACGCACCGGTGGGGCCGCGAGGCGCGCACCGCGCTCGACGCGGCGCGCGAGCGCGTGGCGAAGTGCCTCGGCGCCAACGCCGATGAAGTCTGCTTCACATCCGGAGGCACCGAGGGCGACAACCTCGCCATCCTCGGCGGCTGGCGCGTGCTGAAGGCCAAGGGACGGACCGCGATTGTCACGTCGCCGATCGAACACAAGGCCGTCCTGGGGTCGGTGCATCAGGCTTCGATCGAGGGCGCGAAGGAGCGCCTGCTCTCCGTCGATGAAACCGGGACCGTGTCGATGCAGTCCGCGAACGAACACGTGCGCGACGACACCGCCATCTGCTCCGTGATGTGGGTGAACAACGAGATCGGCACCATCCAGCCGATCGACGAGCTCGCATCGCTCGTGAAGTCCCGCGGCGCGATCTTCCACACGGACGCCGTGCAGGCGTTCGGGAAGGTCGAGGTGGACGCGCGCAAGACGCCGTTCGACTTCGTCGCGATCAGTGGCCACAAGATCGGCGCGCCCAAGGGAATCGGCGCGATGTACATCCGCCGCGGCACGCCGCTCGAGCCGCTGTTCTTCGGCGGCACGCAGGACCGCGGCCGCCGGCCCGGAACGGAGAATGTGGCGTACGCCGTCGCGCTCGCGACCGCAGCCGAGTTGACGCTGGCGGAACATGCCGGCGAATCGGCGCGGCTAACCGCGCTGCGCGACCGCCTCGAAGCCGCGATCCTCGCCAAGCTTCCCGACGCAATCGTTCACGGCCGCGGAGCGAAGCGCGCACCGCACGTGCTGAGCATCTCCGTGCCAGGCACCGACAGCGAGTCGATGCTGATGGCGCTCGACCTTCAGGGAATCGCCTGCTCCGGCGGCTCGGCATGCCAGAGCGGAAGCGTCGGCGCGTCGCACGTGCTCCTGGCCCTCGGCCTGCGCGCGGACGTCGCGAGTGCCGCCGTCCGCATGAGCCTCGGCTCGCTCACCACCGACGCGTGCATCGATCGCGTCGCGGAAGTCTTCCCCGCCCTCGCGCTCAAGGCGCGCGGCCTGGCAAGCGTCAGTTGAAGCCGCGCGTCCTCGTCGCGATGTCGGGCGGCGTCGACTCGTCGGTGGCCGCCGCGATGCTGGTGCGCGAGGGCTACGACGTGGTCGGCGCCACCATGAAACTGCACAGCGACGGCGCCGACGTTCCCGACAAGCCCTGCTGCTCGCTCGACAGCGTGAACGACGCGCGGCGGATCGCGGAGCGCATCGGGATTCCGCACTACGTGCTGAACCTCGAGAAGTCGTTTGCTCGCGACGTGCTCGACGATTTCGTCGCCGAGTACGCCCGCGGCCGCACTCCGATCCCCTGCGTCCGCTGCAACACCTTCACGAAGTTCCACGATCTCATGCTGAAGGCCGACGCGATCGACGCGCAGTTCGTCGCGACGGGTCATTACGCACGCATCGTGAACGGCGAGCTCAATCGCGGCATCGACGACGCGAAGGACCAGACCTATTTCCTCTGGGGGATCGAGCGCTCCGCCATCTCGCGCATGCTCCTGCCGGTGGGCGAGATGACCAAGGCCGAGACGCGCAAGCTGGCGCACGAGCTCGGGCTGAAC
>JADGQS010000048.1 GCA_017881585.1 Gemmatimonadaceae bacterium
TCGTCACGATTCACATCGGCAACACGCCGCTCATCAGGGGCATGCGCGTGATCCCGCTCCTGATGGTCGCGGTGCTCGGCGTGCTGATCCTTTCCGGCATGGTGATGCTCCGCTCCGAGAGCCACGCCGACCGTGAACGCATCTTCGCCGGCATGGCGCGCGAGTCCGCACACCAGCTGGGCACGCCGCTCTCGAGCATGCACGGCTGGATCGAGCTGCTGCGCGAGCGCGACGATCCGATGATCGCGCAGGCGCTGCCGCACATGGAAAGCGACATCGAGCGGCTGGAGCGCGTGGCGCATCGCTTCGAGCGCATCGGCCGCCCTCCGCGCCGCGATGCGGTGGATGTCGTCGAGGTCACGCGGCAGGTGGTGTCGTACTTCTCGGCGCGCGTGCCCACGCTCGCCCATCCGGTCTCGATTCGACTCGACACAGCGGGCTGGGATTCACCGATCGTGGGAGACCGCGTGCTGCTCGAATGGGCGATCGAATCGCTCGTGAAGAACGCAATCGACGCGCTCGCGGGGCGGGGCGGCAGCATCGTGGTCGGCGTCGAACCGGTTCCGGGCGGCGGCGTCCGCGTGCGCGTGGCGGACGACGGACCCGGCGTGCCGCGCGACCTGCGCCGGAAGATCTTCTCGGCGGGATTTTCGACGAAGGAATCGGGGTGGGGCATCGGCCTCGCGCTCACCCGGCGCATCGTCGAGGAAGGACACGGCGGCCGGCTCCTGCTCGTGCCCTCCGACAAGGGCGCCGTGTTCGACATCGTGCTTCCGGGGTGACGCCGGATTGACGATGGGCGGAGCCCTCAGCTCCGCTCGAGGATCTCCTGCTCGACCGCGGCCCGCAGGATGCTCATGAAGTCCTGTGCGTTCGTCACGACGCCCACGGCCTGGTGGGTACCGCGATCCTTGAGCTTGCTCACGAGGAATTCGCTCACGTCGACGCAGATGGTCGGGAGCTCGACGATTCCGCGCGCCGGGTCCTCGTAGTACGCGGGGAGCATGTTGCCCACGGCGATGGAATGCAGGGCGGTCGCGATCATCACCGCCATCGTCGCGCCAATCGTGTGCGCGCGCATGGCGTCCTGCGCCGCGACGGCGTCGGTGATGACGCCGGGGAGCGGCCCGTCGTCGCGAATCGACCCGCAGAGGAGGAAGGGCACGCCCTCCACGACGCATGCGTGCATGATGCCGTCCCGGAGGATCCCGTCGCGCACGGCGTTCGCGATGGAACCCGCGCGGCGGACGGCGTTGATCGCGCGCATGTGCGCGGCGTGCCCGCCCTCCGTGGGCTCGCCGGCGTCGGTCATGCCGAGCGTCGTCCCGACGACCGCCGCCTCGATGTCGTGCGCGCCGACCGCGTTGCCCGCGAGCAGCGCCTGCACGAAACCGTTGCGGATGAACCACACGAGGTTGTCGCGGGCGCGGGAGTGCACCAGGGCGGGGCCGGTCACCCAGATGACGCGTCCGCCGCGTGAGCGCTCGTCGACCAGCATGCGCGCGATGAGGCGGTAGTCGATCGGTTTCTCGCGCGAGACCTGGCTGCTCATGAAGTGGAAGTCGCCCTGCGCGCCGGGCGGCACCTGGAATCCGTGCGCGTGCACGAGCACGCCCTCGGTGCCATCCTCCGCGCGCCCGACGACGACGCGATCGCCCCGCATCACGCGCCGTCCCTCGCGAACCCACCACCGGCCGTCCGAATCGCCGACGATGCACCCGTCCATGCGTGGCTCGCGCGGCAGCGACCAGCGTCCATCCGCACCCTTCACATAGGTCGGGAGGTTCGTGGTCGCAAAGAAGCCATCGGGGAGCACACCGTCGGATTCCGCGGCAACGGTGCGTGCCCCCGGCGCGCTCGCGAGCCGGGCGACCGTGAAGTCGGGCGATACATAGCGCAGCGCGGAGGCACCGTTCATGGGTCGCTCAGAGGATCCGTTTGCCGAGCGCGCTCAGGATCAGTTCCGTCGCAAGTTCGGCCGTGCGGTTCCGCTCGTCGAGCACCGGATTCACCTCGACGAGATCCATGCCGATGAGCTTCCCCGTATCCGCGAGCATCTCCATCGCGAGATGCGCCTCGCGAGACGTCATGCCGCCCGGCACCGCGGTGCCGACGCCGGGTGCATCTTCCGGATTCAGGCAGTCGATGTCGAACGACGCCCATATCCCGGCGGTGCCCGTGGAGGCGGCGGTGATCGCTTCCTGCATCACACTGCGCACGCCGCGCTCGTCGATCGCGCGCATCGTCAGCACCCGCAGCTTCCACTCGAGGGCGTGTGCGCGCTCGGGCGTGTCGAGGTCGCGCACGCCGACGAGGGCGACGTGCTCCGCTTGCACCGCCGCTTCGTCGCCGGCGACGTGCGCGAATGCGTGGTCGCCGTGACCGAGGAGATGCGCGAGCGGCATTCCATGGACGTTGCCCGAGCGGGATGACCCCGGCGTGTTGAGATCGCCGTGCGCGTCGATCCAGATCACGCCGATGCGCGCGCCCTGCGCCGCGTGGTGCCGCGCGGCTCCGGCGATGGATCCGCCCGCGAGCGAGTGGTCGCCGCCGAGCAGCAGCGGGAAGCGGCCGGCGCCGAGTGCGGCCGCCGTCTCATCTGCGACGCGCATGCAGACATCCGTGATCGCCCCGAGGAAACGCGCGCCGCGCTGGGCTCCGCGCTCCGCGTCCTCGCGGAAGGGAACCGCCACGTTTCCGGCGTCCTCGACCGTGTGTCCGATTCGTTCGAGCCGCTCGCGCAGGTCCGTATATCGAACCGCGAACGGACCCATGTCGACGCCACGGCGGCTCGCACCGAGGTCCATCGGCACGCCAATGATCCGGATATTCGCCATGCGCTGTGGCCGCCCGCCGCGTGGAAGAGGAACGATCCTCCAATCTATCCACAACGACCGTGATCGCGCCTCTGCAAAAGCGAACCCGGGTGCTAGATTTCAATCATGATTGCGTCTCCACCCGGTGAAAAGCTCGCGACAGCGGGACCCTCCCTGAACGACGCCCAGCGAGAAGCGGTGGAGCACGGCTCGGGGCCCCTGCTCGTGCTCGCCGGCGCCGGTTCCGGAAAGACCCGCGTGCTGACCGCACGAATTGCCCGGCTGATCGGCGACGGCATTGTTCGGCCCGATCAAGTCCTCGCCGTGACCTTCACGAACAAGGCCGCCGGCGAGATGCGCGAGCGCATCGGCCGCCTCCTCGGCAGCGATCCGGCCGGGATGTGGGTCGGCACGTTCCACGCGATCGGTGCGCGCATGCTGCGTGCGAACGCCGCGCTCGTCGGCCGCACGAGCGCCTTCACGATCTACGACGAAGACGACACGCTCTCGGTCATCAAGCGATTGATGGATCGCCACCGCGTGTCGCCCAAGACATGGACGCCGCGCGCGATTTCCTCGGCGATCTCCGACGCGCGCAACGCGCTCGTCACGCCGGCGGAATACGCGAGACTGGCGCAGACGCCGTTCGCGAAGGCCGTCGTGCCGGTCTACAACGATCTCGAGGGCGCGTTCCGCGCCGCGAACGCCGTCGGCTTCGACGACCTGCTCGGTCTTCCGGTGCAGCTGTTGACCGAGCACGAGGACGTGCGCGAACGGTATGAGAAGCGGTTCCGCGTGATTCTCGTGGACGAGTATCAGGACACGAACCGCGCGCAGTACGAGTTCGTCCGGCTCCTCGGCGCGCGGCACGGCGACGTGGTCGTCGTCGGCGACGACGACCAGTCGATCTACGGCTGGCGCGGCGCGGACGTGCGCAACATCCTCGACTTCGAGCGCGACTACCCGTCGGCGAAAGTCGTGCGGCTCGAAGAGAACTATCGCTCGACGCCGCAGGTCCTCGCCCTCGCGAACGCCGTCATCAGCGAGAACGAGGAACGCCGCGGCAAGGTGCTCCGGGCCACGCGCCCGAGCGGGGATCCGGTCGTGCTCGTCGCCGCGCTCGACGATCGCGATGAAGCGGACTACATCGCCGCGGAGATCGAGCAGCGCCGCAGCAGGAACGGCGAGCCGCTCGGAGCGAACGCGATCCTCTATCGCACGAACGCGCAGAGCCGCGTGCTCGAAGAGTCGCTGCGCCGCCGCGCGATTCCATACCGGCTCGTGGGCGCGGTGCGTTTCTACGACCGGCGCGAGATCAAGGACCTGCTCGCGTGGCTTCGCCTCATCGCGAATCCCGCGGACGACGAGGCGTTCCGGCGCGCGATCACCGCGCCGCGCCGCGGCATCGGGGAGACCACCGTGGAGATGCTCGCCGTCGCGGCGGCGGACGCCGGCGTCCCCTTGCTCGAAGCCGCGCGCCGCGAGGACCTCACCACCGGCGCGCGCATCGCCACGCGCAATGCGCTCGCGGATTTCGCGGCGGTCGTCGGGCGCTTCCGCGTGAAGGCGGCGGACTCCAGCGTGGACCGGCTCATCCTGTCGCTCGTCGACGAGATCGGCTACGCGAACGCGCTGCGCGCCGAGGGTCCTGAAGGACTCGAGCGGCTCGACAACGTGGCCGAGCTCGCGCGCGGAGCCGCGGAACTCGTGATCGACGAGGGCGGGGAGGTCGGGCTCCGGCCGCTCGATCATTTCCTGCAGCGTGCGACGCTCGTCGCCGGGCTCGACCTGCTCGGTCCCGATGCCGACGCCGTCACGATGATGACGCTGCACACCGCGAAGGGGCTCGAGTTTCCCGTCGTGTTCATCGCCGGTCTCGAGAACGGGCTGTTCCCGCTCAGCCGGAGCTTCGACGATCCCGCGCTGCTCGAGGAGGAACGCCGCCTGTTTTACGTCGGCATCACGCGCGCCGAGCGGAAGCTGTACCTCACGTGGGCGCGCAGCCGGCGCCGCAACGGCGAGTTGATTTCGTCGGCGATCTCGACGTTCATGACGCCCGCGGCGGAAAAGCTCGTCGAGCCGCAGGCGACGATCCGGCTGCGCGCGAGCGGACGCTCGGGGGGCGTGGGGATTCGCGCGGAGTCGCCGCCGCGCGACTGGGACGACGACGCGCCGCGCACGTGGCGGCGCGACGCGTCGCGCGAGCGCGCCGTGCACATGGACGAGATGTCGCAGGACGTGCCGGCCTTCGTGCAGGGCGAACGCGTGAAGCACAAGACGTTCGGCTCGGGCACGATCTCCGCGATGGCCGGAGCCGGGCGCGACGCGAAGGTGACCGTGGATTTCGACGACGAAAACGTGGGGCGAAAGCGGCTCGTGGTCGCATTCGCCGGACTCGAGCGGGGGTTCGACTGATGGCGGCGGCTATATCCCGGGACGACGTGCGTCACATTGCCGGCCTCGCGCGGCTCGGCGTGCCCGATGACAAGCTCGACACGCTCGTGAGTGAGCTCAACGGCATTCTCGCGCATATGGAAGTCCTGCAGAAAGTGCAGAGCGCGGGCGCGGCCGCCGAGGCCGACGCACTGCGCACGGGAATGCCGCTCCGCCTCGACGAAGGCCCGAGCGTGAAGCTCGTGCGCCCGATCTCGGCGATCGCGCCGGCGACGCGCTCCCCCGATGGGGCGCCGATGCCGGCCGTGATCGACGGGTTCTTCCTCGTGCCCCGCCTCGCGACGCACGAAGACGCCGGAGACGAATCGTGACCGCGACGCCCGAAGCGCTGCTGCAGAGCGGCGCGGGCGCGATCGCCGCGGCGGTCCGCGAGGGGAAGGTGCGCTCGCGCACCGTGGTCGAGGCGAGTTTCGCGCGCGCCGCCGAGGTCGACGCCGGACCGTCCGGCCTCAACTGCATTCTCTCCTCGGACATGAACGGGTCGCTCCAGTTGGTCGACAGCGCGCCGGTGGGCGGCGCGCTCGCGGGCGTGCCCGTCGTGCTCAAGGACAACATCGCGACGACGATGCTCTCCACGTCGTGCGGCTCGAAGATCCTCGAGGGCTACGTGAGCCCGTACGAGTCGACCGTCGCGAGAAAGTTGCGCGAGGCCGGCGCGATCCTCGTCGGCAAGGGCAACATGGACGAGTTCGCGATGGGATCATCCACGGAGTTCTCGGCCTACGGACCTGCTCGCAATCCAATCGACAGGTCACGCGTGCCGGGGGGCTCCTCCGGCGGCTCGGCGGCGTCCGTCGCCGCGGGAATCGTGCCGATCGCGCTCGGCTCCGAGACCGGCGGGTCGGTGCGCCAGCCCGCGGCGTTCTGCGGCATCGTCGGCGTGAAGCCGACGTACGGCCGCATCAGCCGGTTCGGGCTCGTCGCGTTCGCGTCGTCGCTCGACAACATCGGCGTATTCGGCCGCACCGTCGACGACGCGGCACGCGCGATGGAAGTCGTGTCGGGCGATGACACGGCCAACGACGCGACCTCGGCGCCGCTCGACGCGCCCGGGCTGCGCACCGACTCGCGCGACCTCACGGGCGTCGTGATCGGCAGGCCGAAGGAATATTTCCCGGCGTCGCTTCCCTCCGCGATGCAGGCGCACTGCGACCGCGCCCTCGACGCCCTGCGCGCGCGCGGCGCCGAGATTCGCGACGTCTCGCTGCCGCACACCGATCTCGCGCTCCCCGTCTATTACATCATCGCGCCGGCGGAGTGCTCGGCGAACCTGGCCCGCTTCGACGGCGTGCGTTACGGGCTGCGACTGGAAGGCGAGGGACTGCGCGGCATGTACGAGGCCACGCGTTCCCGCGGCTTCGGCGCCGAAGTCACCCGCCGCATCCTGCTCGGCACCTACGTGCTCTCGGCCGGCTACTACGACGCGTACTATCGCAAGGCGATGGACGTGCGCGCGCTCATCGCGCGTGACTTCACCGACGTGTGGGCATCGGGCGTGCACGCGCTGTTCACGCCCACCACCGCCGCGCCGGCCTTCACGATCGGTGCGATCTCCGACCCGTACGAGATGTATCTCTGCGACCTGTTCACCGTCTCGGCGAACCTCGCGGAGGTGCCGGCGATGTCGATACCCATTGGAAGGGTCGGTGGGCTCCCTGTGGGAGGACAGGTCATCGCGCCGCGTTTCGGCGAGCAGGTGATGTTCAGGATTTCCTACGCGCTCGAGTCGGAACTCGGCGGGGCGGCGCACGCATGAGCATCACGTACGAGATGATCGTGGGACTCGAGGTGCACGTGCAGCTCAAGACCCGGACTAAGGCGTTCTGCCGCTGCTCCACCTCGTTCGGCGATCACCCGAACACGAACACCTGCCCGGTCTGCCTGGCGCTGCCGGGCGCGCTCCCCGTGCTGAACGCGCGCGCGGTCGAGCTCGCGGCGCGCGCGGCGCTCGCGCTCGGGCTCGAGGTGCACGAGCGCTCCGTGTTCGCGCGAAAGAACTATTTCTATCCGGATCTTCCGAAGGGATACCAGATCTCGCAGTTCGATCGTCCGCTCGCGGAGCGCGGCACGCTCGCCATCGGCGGCGGCCGCTCGATCGGCATCACCCGCATCCACATGGAAGAGGACGCGGGCAAGTCGGTGCACGATCGCTTCGCCGGCTTCACGGCGATCGACCTCAATCGCGCCGGCGTTCCGCTCATCGAGATCGTGAGTGAGCCCGAGATTCGCAGCAGCGCGGAGGCCGGCGCGTATCTGCGCGCGCTCAAGGAGATCCTGCTCTATGCCGAGGTCTCCGACTGTTCCATGGAGGAGGGAAGCCTTCGCGTGGATGCGAACGTGAGCGCGCGACCGGTCGGCGAGCCGTCGTATCGCACGCGCACGGAGATCAAGAACCTCAACTCGTTCTCGAACGTCGAGCGCGCGCTCGAGATCGAGTACGCGCGCCACTGCGCCGTGCACGAGGCCGGCGGCTCGATCGTGCAGCAGACGATGCTCTTCGACGCGCACAAGAACGAGGTGCGCGGCGCGCGGTCGAAGGAGGGGAGCCACGATTACCGCTATTTCCCCGAGCCGGACCTTCCTCCGCTCGTGCTCGCCTCCGCGTGGATCCAGGGCGTGCGATACGGCCTGCCCGAGTTTCCCGCGGCGCGCCGCGCGCGTTACGCCGCGAGCTACTCCCTCGGCGTCGCCGACGCCGAAGTGCTCACGGCCAGTCGCGCCGTGGGAGACTACTTCGAGAAGGTCGCGTCCGCGGCCGGCGATCCGAAAGCCGCGGCCAACTGGGTGATGGGAGAAGTGCTCGCCTCGCTCAACGAATCCGGCGGCGACATCGGTGAGTTCCCCGTGAAGGCCGAGTCGCTCGGCGAGCTCATCGCCCTCATCAGGAACGGCTCGCTGAGCAACACGGCGGCGAAGACCGTGTTGGCGACCATGCTGCGGGAAGGCGGGACGGCCGCGACGATCGCGGCACGCGACGGCCGCCTGCAGATCGGCGACGACTCCGCGCTCATCGCATGGATCGACGAAGTCTGGGCCGAGCATCCGGACGAGTCCGCGCGATTCGCGGGCGGCGAGCGGAAACTGCAGGGCGTGCTGGTCGGGTTCGTGATGAAGAAATCGAAGGGCCGCGCGGACCCCAAGAAGGTCAATCAGCTTCTCGGCGCGAGAGCCGGAACGTAGAGCGGTCCCGCGATCGCACGCGTGAACGCGAGGTCGGTGTCGGGCAGGCCGAACTCGCGCGCGGCTTCGGTGTGCACCGCATCGTCGCCGCCGCGCTTCATCGCGGAGCGCCGGACGAGCTTCGCCGCGCGCAGGGCGCGATCACCCGACGGGTCGAGCCGGTACGGCTCCGACGACGCGTCGCGGACGAGAAAGTCCATCACGAAATCGAAGGAGCGCGTGAGGTAACGGCCCACCTCGCGCTCCGCGAGATCCCAGCGGCTGTTCACGGCCATCAGCGTGAAGATCCGCTGCCAGCTCTCCGTGTCGGTGACGTACACCATGCCGCGGAAAATGCGCCGGTTGGTGGGCGTGCTGAAGATCGTCGGGCTGAGGATGCGATCCAGATGCTCATCGCTGCGCGCATGATCGAGCAGGATGATTTCGTGCGCGCGCCGGGGAAACGTGTCGCCGATGTGCGTCTCGAACCGGCTCTCCCAGTAGCTGTGCCCGAGGGCGCTCGTGCTCGACGTCACCGCGAGCTGGTGCGGCACGAAATAGTTGTGCGCCACGGCGTCGGCCGCGAGATGCGCGAGATATCCGTAGCCGAACGCGCGCACCCGCTCGTCGCGCGCCTCGTCGAGGATCTCGAGCCCCACCGCCCACGAGTGGCAGTGCCGACCGAACTTCGCGTACTTCTTCGCGATGCTCGTGTCGGCTGCGATCGAGCCGTAGAGAAAGTCGTGCGGATGCGCGCGAAGCAGTGCGGCGAGGGCAGGAGGGAGCAGCGCGGCGCTCCGCAGCACGGCCTCGCCGAGCAGGATGTGCGTGCCGGGCGTCCACGCCCACGCGACCGTCGGCACGAGCGCGATCAGCGCGACCGCGCCGACCGCGAGCAGCAGCAGACGCCCGACGAGCCTACTTCCTCTTGTCGCGCGAATCGTCGTAGGGGGAATCACGTTCGTCGTTGTTGCCGTCGTCGTCGCGGCGATCGTCGAGCGGCGCCTCGACCTGCGCCGCGCCCGTCGTGCCGCCGGCCGCCGCGGCCTTGTCTGCCCGCGACTTGCGGCGCCGCCGGCGCCGCTCACCGATCTTCTTGGCGCCCCATGCGATGCCGTCCATCGCCATGCCGCCCACTTCCACCACGGTTTCCGCGCGGCGATGCACCTTGCCCAGCAGGTCGTTGAAGTCGTCCACCCGCTTCCCGAAATCCGCGATCCGCCGATCCAGCGCCTCGTGCGCGCGCTGCACGCTCCGCCGTACGGCGAACATCGCCGCGACGAGCCCGGCGATCAGCACCAGCACCAGCAGCGTGGAAATGCCCGACGCGATGAACACGACTTGCTCGAACCAGCTTCGCACCGGCGGCACCTGCCGCATGATCACGGTGTCGTGCGCCGCGACCGCCTGAAGGAGGAACCGTGCCGCCGAACTCGCGAAAATCGTCATATGTGCATCCTAGGCCGGTGCCGGGCTCAGGGCAAGCAACATGTGTCCGGCGGTCGGCAACTCCCCGACGAATCGCGTACGTTTCACCACTCCCCTGATCACAAAAACATGGCCGCAGTGCAATTCATCGTCGAAGGCGGGAACCGGCTCTCCGGCACGATCCGGCCGAGCGGCAACAAGAACGCCGCACTGCCGATCGTCGCGGCCGCGTTGTTGACGGACCAGCCGGTCACGCTCGAGAACGTCCCGCGCATCCGCGATCTCGAGACGCTGGTCGAGCTCGTGAAATCCACCGGAGCACACGCCGAGTGGACGGACCGCAACACGCTGCGCATTCACGCGAAGGCGGTGAACGCCTCGTCGCTGGATCCCGCGCTCTGCGCCCGCATCCGCGCGTCGATTCTGCTCGCGGCTCCGCTGCTCGCGCGCTGCGGGCACGTGGAACTCTCGCCGCCGGGTGGCGACGTGATCGGCCGCCGCCGCCTCGACACGCACTTCCTCGCGCTCGAACGGCTCGGCGCCACGCACGCGTTCGACGATCGCATCGCGTTCACGACCACGGGCCTCCGCGGCGCGGACGTGTTCCTCGACGAGCCGAGCGTCACCGGCACCGAGAACGCCGTGATGGCCGCCGTCGCCGCGACGGGCGAGACCGTCCTGCGCAACGCCGCGTGCGAGCCGCACGTGCAGGATCTCTGCAACTTCCTCGTCGCGCTCGGCGCCGGGATCGAGGGAATCGGCACGAACCTCCTGCGCATCCACGGCGGCGCCGTGCTCCGGGGCGCGACGTACGCGATCGGTCCCGACCATATCGAGGTCGGCTCGTTCATCGGCCTCGCGGCCGTCACGCGATCGGCGCTCCGGATCGAGCGCGCCGGCGTCGAGCACCTGCGGTCCATCCGTCTCGGCTTCGAGCGGCTCGGCGTCGTCACGACGGTCGAGGGCGATGACTTGATCGTTCCCGCCGAACAGTCGATGGCGATCCGGAGCGACCTCGGCGGCCACGTGCCGAAACTCGAAGATCAGCCGTGGCCCGCGTTTCCCGCCGACGTCATGTCGATCGCCATCGTCACCGCGACGCAGTGCTCCGGCCTCGTGCTGATGCACGAGAAGATGTTCGAGTCGCGCCTGTTCTTCGTGGACAAGCTCGTGGGGATGGGCGCGCGCATCGTGCTGTGCGATCCGCATCGCGCGCTCGTCGCCGGCCCGGGCGTGCTGCGCGGCGCGACGGTCGAGTCGCCGGACATCCGCGCGGGGATGGCGATGCTGATCGCCGCGCTCTGCGCGAAAGGCACCAGCACGATCAACAACGTGGAACAGATCGAGCGCGGGTACGAGCGCATCGACGAGCGGCTCGGGGCGCTCGGCGCGAAGATCCGGCGAGTGGAGGTCGGCCGCACGTGACCGCGGCGTCGTCTCCCGAGCCGATTCCGCTTCGAGAGAAGGTCGAGGCGTTCGCGTCGATCGGCGTGGAGGCGTTCACGACCACGCGTACCGCCGGCGACTACGGACTCGGCGACGGCGAGCCGCCCGCGGAGACCCTCGCACGCTGGCGTGCGCTGCAGGCCGAGCTCGCGGAAATGGCACCGCGGCTCGCGAGTGCGCGACAGATTCACGGCGCGAAGGTCCTCGAGCACGGCGAAGGCTCGGACGGCTGGACGCGCCATGCCGGCGCCGACGGGCACCTGACCGTCGCCCGCGGTGTCGCGTGCGCCGTGACCGTCGCCGACTGTGTGCCCGTCTTCATTGCGCATCCGTCGGGCGCCGTCGCGCTGCTTCATGCCGGCTGGCGCGGCACTGCGGCGCGGATCGTGGAGAAGGGGATCGGTCGTCTGGTCGACCTGGGTTTCGACGCGGCGGATTTGAGGGTTCACCTGGGTCCCGCGATCTGCGGCCGCTGCTATCAGGTGGGTCCCGACGTGTTCGAGCAGCTCACGGGGTGGCAGACGATCCGCAATCGAAACGTGGACCTGCGCGCGCTGCTCGCCGAGCAGGCCAAGGAGAGCGGCGTTCGCCAGCTTTCCGCGAGCCCGCACTGCACACGCTGCGACAACGACCGATTTTTTTCGCATCGGGCCGGTGACGCCGGCAGGCAGGTGGCCGTGATCGTCTCCGCCGTGGGACTCTCCGGCTCGCCTTGACTGGGCCGCCGCCGCCAACTATTATCCTGAAGCTGAACGATGATGGATTGTTTCTTTTGGTCGCCAGCGGAATGTGGGGGAAGTTCTCCCCACATTTTTTTGTCCTCGCAAGTAACACGGAATCAACGTGAAGCAAGCACCGGAAAGCATTGTGGTTGCTGAACTTGACTCGCTCGGATTTGACCTTGTCGAACTCCGGGTTGGCGGCAGCAAAGGACGTCCGATTCTGGACGTTCGTATAGATCGGCGCGATCTCCAGAAGGTGACGGTCGGCGATTGCGAGAAGGCATCGCGGGCGATCGAGGCACGGCTCGACGCCATGCCGGATGCGATTGCGAGCCGGTACGTGCTGGAAGTGTCGTCGCCTGGAATGGAGCGGCCGTTGAAGACCGTCGCCGATTGGCGCCGCTTCACCGGACGCAATGTGAACGTGAAGAGTGCGCGGTTCGCCGCGATCGGTGGATACTCGGAAGTGGAGATCGTTGCGGTGCAGGGCGAGGAAGGGCGTGAGCAGTATCTCGTGCGCGACCTCAAGGGAAATGAGCACACGTTGGCGCCGGCGGACGTGCAGGAAGCCCGCCTCGCGTTCCACTGGAAACCGTAGGAGTCCCGGATGGCCGGTTCGACGGAAATACTTACCGCGATTCGCGAGCTCTCGCATCTGAAGCAGATCGAGCGTTCCGAATTGCACGAGCTGCTCCAGGACGGCATTCACGCAGCCCTGGCGAAGAAGCACGGTCCCACCGTGCAGGCCGAAGTGGACATCGACGACGACAAGGGCGACATCCGTATCGTCCTCCTGAAGACCGTCGTCGAGACCGTCGCCGACCCTGCGCGCGAGATCACGCTCGAGGAGGCGCGCTTCGAGGATCCCGAGTACCAGGTCGGCGATCTCATGGAAATCCCCGTCGACTTCGCCGAGTTCGGACGCTCGGCGGTGCAGGCGGCGAAGCAGCGCATCATCCAGCGCGTTCGCGAAGGCGAGCGCACGAAGATTCGCGACGAGTTCAACGACCGCGTCGGCGACCTGCTCTCCGGCGAGATCCAGCAGATCGAGCGCGGCAAGATCGTCGTCATGCTGAACAAGTTCCGCGAGGCCGAGGCGATCATTCCGTATCGCGAGCAGAACCATCGCGAGGACTACAAGCAGGGCGAGCCGATTCGCGCCGTGCTGAAAAAGATCGAAGAAACGCCCAAGGGTCCGCGCCTCGTGCTCTCGCGCGGCGACGCGATGTTCGTGAAGGCGCTCTTCAAGCTCGAAGTACCCGAGATCCAGCAGGGCATCGTCGAGATCCGCGCGTCGTCGCGCGAAGTCGGGAGCCGCACGAAGATCGCCGTGTTCTCGAAGGATGATTCGATCGATCCAGTGGGCGCGTGCGTGGGCCTCAAGGGCTCCCGCGTGCAGGCCGTCGTGCAGGAACTTGGCGGCGAGCGCATCGACATCGTGCCGTGGTCGTCCGATCCCGAGCGCTTCGCGAAGCTCGCGCTCGCGCCGGCGAAGGTCGCGCGCGTGTTCAGCGACGCGGCAACCAAGACGATTCAGGCCGTCGTGGACGAGGACCAGCTCTCACTCGCGATCGGGCGCAACGGACAGAACGTCCGTCTCGCCTCCGAGCTCACCGAGTGGAAGATCGATCTCTATTCGAGCCGCGAGTGGCTCGAGCGCGGCGGGGACGTTCCGCTCTTCGCGCCGTTGCCTGAAGAAGAGCGTGAAGAAGCAGCGGACGTCAAACTCTCGGACATCGAGGGGCTTCCGCCGGCAACCGTCGCGGTGCTCGAGGCGGGCGGCTACAAGACGCTGAACGACATCATCGACCTCGAGCGCGAGGACTTCCTCAAGCTCGCCGGCATCGCGCCGGAAGAGGCCGATCGCTTGATGGCGTTCATCAACGAGGTCACCGCGGAAGGCGGCGGCGAAGAGAATGACGCGGCCGATGCCGCTGCGCCCGAGGGCGGCGCGACGGTCTGATGGAGCGTCCGTGCTAGCGGCAAACAGCGCCGCGTGGAAGAAGGTGCTCGGACTGGCCGGGCTCGGCGTTCGGGGACGGCTCGCGGTGATCGGAGTGGAGCGGGTGAGGGAGGCAGCGGCGAAGGGCACGTTGAAGCTGGCGATCGTCGCGCGCGACGCGTCGAAGAACAGCCTCGACAAAGTCGTGCCGCTGCTGGAAGCGAAAAGAGTTCGGATCGTCGATGGAATCAGCGCGGCCTCGCTCGGCGCGGCAGTGGGCAGGGACGCAACGGCGGTGATCGGCATCGTCGACGCGCAGCTGGCGAAAGGGATTCGCGGAATCGTCGATTCCGCGCTCGCGTGAGTGTATCAGGGAGGATTGTTTGAACAAGCTTCGGGTTCATGATCTGGCGGCAGAGTTCGGCATTCCGAGCGACGAAGTCATCACGATGCTTCGGTCGCTCGAGGTCGTCGTCCGCAGTCACCTGACGCAGCTCACCGACGATCAGGTGGCGCGCGCTCGCGCCCGTTGGGAGCGCGAGAAGCGGGCACGCGCCGCGAAAGCCGCGACGTCGTCCGCCGCGCCCGCACGCCGTCGCCGCACGAGCGCCGCGTCCGCCGCCGCCGCACCAGCGACGGCAGACGAGACGGCGCCCGCCAAGCCCAAGGCCAAGACGGCCGCCAAGGGCAAGGCCAAGGCTGCGCCCGTTCCCGAGCCCGAGGCTGAGCCCGCAGCGAAGCCCGGTACGCGCCGTCGCCGCGCCGCGCCGCAGCCGACGGCCGAGGAAGTCGCCGAGGCCGCCGCGCCCGTCGAGGAGATCGTCGCACCGGAACCGCCGGCAAGGGAAGTCGCCGTCGAGAAGCCATTGGTACCGGCCGCCGCTGCGCCCGTCGAGAAGCCTGTGCCCGTTGCGCCGCCGTCCGCCGCCGCCGGAAGCGAGCCGGTCGTACCGGCCGTACCGGCCGTACCGGCCGTACCGGTCGTACCGGTCGTACCGGTCGTACCGGTCGTACCGGCCGTACCGGCCGCATCGGCCGCACCGGTCGTACCGGTCGCGCCGCCAGCGGCGCAAGCCACGCCGAGCACGCCGCATCCCGCTCCGCAGGGGCCGTACTCCACGCCCGACCGTCCGCGTCCGCGCTCGGTCGTGCCCGGCGCACCGCGCCCGCGTCCCGTCACGAGCGGACTGCCGTTCCCGCCGCGTCCCGTCGCGTCCGCCACGCCCGGCACCGGCAGCGGAGGCGGCGTCTCGCGTCGCGACGACCGCCGTCCTGGTGGCGGTGGCCAGTCGGGCTCGAGCGGCATGGGTGCGCCCGCGCCGTCCGCCGGTCGACGCAAGAAGGGCAAGCGCGGCCAGGTGGACCAGGAGGCGGTGTCGGCGAACATCTCGCGCACCATGCGCCAGATGGGCGGCCCGGGACCGAAGCGTCGCGGCTCGCGCGACGACGGTTCGCGCGAAGAAATGGAGGCGATGCGCGTCGCCGCGGCCGAGGTCGAGAAGAAGCTCGTCCGCGTCAACGAGTTCATCACCGTGAGCGAGCTGGCCGAGATCCTGAAGGTGCCGGCCACGCAGATCGTGTCGTTCGCATTCAAGAATCTCGGCCTGATGGTCACCATCAATCAGCGTCTCGACTTCGACCAGATCGAGCTCATCGCGAGCGAGTTCGGCTTCAACGCCCAGAAGGAAGAGGAATACGCCGCGTCCGCGGTGGAGACCGTCGCGGATGCGCCGGAAACGCTGCGTTTCCGCCCGCCCGTGGTCACGATCATGGGCCACGTCGACCATGGCAAGACGTCGCTGCTCGACTTCATCCGCAAGGCCAACGTCGTCGCGGGCGAGGCCGGCGGCATCACGCAGCACATCGGCGCGTATCACGTCACGACGCCGAACGGCAAGCAGGTCACGTTCCTCGACACGCCGGGCCATGAGGCCTTCACCGCCATGCGCGCGCGCGGCGCTCAGGTCACGGACATCGTCGTGATCGTCGTCGCCGCCGATGACTCGGTGATGCCCCAGACGATCGAGGCGATCTCGCACGCGAAGAACGCGGGCGTGCCGATCATCATCGCGATCAACAAGATCGACCTTCCCACGGCGAACGTGATGAAGGTCAAGCAGGAGCTGCTCGCCCACGGCGTCGTGCTCGAGGAGTTCGGCGGCCAGGTGCTCCATTCCGAGATCTCCGCAAAGAAGGGAACGAACGTGCAGGCGCTGATCGACCAGATCCTGCTGCAGTCGGAAATCCTGGACCTCAAGGCGAACCCGAGCCGCCACGCGACGGGTTCCGTGGTCGAAGCCCAGCTCGACGCGGGCAAGGGTCCCGTTGCGACGGTGCTCGTGCAGAACGGCACGCTGCGCGTCGGCGACGACTTCATCTGCGGCCTGTTCTCGGGCCGCGTGCGCGCGATGTTCGACGAGCGCGGCAAGCCGGTGAAGGAAGCCGGGCCCGCGATTCCGGTGCAGGTGCTCGGCATGGTCGGTGTGCCGATGGCCGGCGACCAGTTCCTCGTCGTCGAGGATTCCGGCGAGGCACGGGAGATCGCGCAGCGCCGCGAGCGCCTCGACCGCGAGGCGAAGAGCCGCCGCACGAGCAAGGGCGCGGTGTCGCTCGAGGATTTCATCGCCCACGCGGCGGAAGGCGAGAAGCGCACGCTCAAGCTGCTCATCAAGGCGGACCAGGGCGGTCCGGCGGAAGCACTCGCCGACGCGCTCTCGCAGCTCTCGAACGCGGAAGTGCAGGTCGAGGTCATCCAGCGCGCGGTCGGCGCCATCACCGAGGGCGACATCCTGCTCGCCAAGGCGGCAGGCGCGATCATCATCGGCTTCCACGTGCGCCCGGACAACAAGGCGCGCTCGGCCGCCGAGCGCGAAGGCGTCGAGATCAAGCTCTACAAGATCATCTACGAGGCGGTCGCCGACGTGCGCGCCGCGCTCGAAGGCATGCTGCGCCCCGACGAAAGGGAAATCGTGTTCGGCGAGGCGGAAGTGCGCGAAATCTTCAAGGTGTCGAAGATCGGCACCATCGCCGGCTGCCACGTGCGCAGCGGCGTGATCAACCGTCAGGGCCGTGTGCGCGTTATTCGCGACGGCGTCGAGGCGTACGACGGCGTGATCGGCTCGCTGCGCCGCTTCAAGGACGACGTGAAGGAAGTGAAGGACGGGTTCGAGTGCGGCATCGGCGTCGAGAACTTCAACGACATCAAGGTCGGCGACATTCTCGAGTGCTACCGCAAGGAGACCGTCGCCCGCACCCTCGCGCCGGCCACGGCGGGATAAATGGCGCGCGACACCCGCCGTCCCGACCGCGTCGGTGAGGCCGTCCGTGAGGAGATCGCGGCGTTCCTCGCGGGAGGCGTCAAGGATCCGCGCGTCGTCGGTCTCGTGACCGTCACCGCCGTCGAAATGTCGCGCGACCTCGCGCAGGCGAACGTCTTCGTCAGCATCTACGGCAGCGACGAAGATCGGGCGACCACCATGGAGGGACTCGAAAGTGTCGCGACGGGCCTGCGCGGGCGCGTGGGACGCGCGCTGCGCCTCCGGATCGCACCGCACATCACCTTCCGGCAGGACGACAGCATCGCGCGCGCCTCGCGCATCGAGACGCTGCTCGCCGGTCTCAAGCCGGCGCCCGTGCTCGATGCCGCTGACCAGAAGGACCAGAAGGGCAGCACGCCCGAAGGATCCGACGACGGCCGCTGAAGGTCTGCTGCTCGTCGACAAGCCGGCCGGCGTCTCCTCGCACGACGTCGTCGCCGTGGCGCGGCGCGCCCTCCGCGAAAAGCGAATCGGGCACGCGGGGACGCTCGATCCGTTCGCGACCGGTCTCCTGATTCTGCTCCTCGGCCGCGCCACGCGGCTCATGCGCTACGTGCATGATGAGCCGAAGCTCTATGAAGCCGTCATCGCATTCGGTGCGGAGACCGACACCGAGGATCCCGACGGCGCCATCGTGCGCGAAGCCGCGTTGCCGTCGAGAAGCGCGCTCGCCGACGCTGCGCGCAAATTCATCGGGACCTTTGAACAGTCGCCGCCCGCGTACTCCGCCAAGCACGTCGACGGCGAGCGCTCGTACGACCTCGCGCGGTCGGGACGCGCCGTTGCGCTCGCCCCGGTGACGGTGACGGTGCATGCGTGCACGCTCGACACGTTCGAGGAGACCGGCGGCGGCGTCGCCCGCTGCCGCATGCGCGTCTCCTGCGCCGGCGGAACGTACGTCCGCTCGCTCGCGAGGGATCTCGCGCGCGCCGTCGAGAGCGCCGCGCACCTCACGGCGTTGCGCCGGGTCAGTGCGGGCGCCTTCACGGTCGCGCGCGCGCATTCGCTCGCGGCCGTGCAGTCCGGCGACGTGACGGTCGAGCCGCCGCTCGCCGCGCTCGACGGATACCCGACCGTCGAACTCACCGCGGAAGAAATCGCGAAGGTGACGAGGGGGCTCGACATTGCGGCGCGCGCCGACGGCGCGCAGGGTGCCCACGTCGCGCTCGTCGATCCGCTCGCCGCCGATTCGTCGCGGGTGCTCGTCGCGTTCGCGGAACGCGTGACCGCGGCGGCCGGCGACCGCTGGCAGCCGCGCGTGGTGATGCGCGATGCCTGAGGGCACCAAGGGCGCCAAGGGCGCCAAGGGCGCAGGCCGCGACGCACCGGACGACATGGGATTGCCGCCCGGACTTGGCGGCACCGTCCTCACCGTCGGCACGTTCGACGGGGTGCATCGCGGACATCGCCTCGTGCTCGCGCGCCTGGCCGCCCGCTCGAGCGAGACCGGGCTCGCGAGCGTGCTCGTGACCTTCTCGCCGCATCCGCTCGAAATCGTGAATCCCGCCGCCGCACCGCTCCTTCTCACCGCGGGCGAGGAGAAGACCGAGGTACTCGTCGAGAGCAGGATCGACTACGCCGTCGTGCTCCCGTTCACACCGTCGCTCGCCGCCTACAACGCGGAACAATTCGTCGACGAAGTGCTGCTCCGCCGTCTCGGCATGCGCGAGCTGCTCGTCGGCCACGACCACGGCTTCGGCCGCGGACGCGCGGGCGACGTCGAGGTGCTCAAGGCGCTCGGCACCGTGCGCGGCTTTGGCGTCGATGTGGTGCCGCCGGTGCAGGGGCGCGACGGCCGGCCGATCTCGAGCACGTCCATCCGCCGCAGCATCGCCGGTGGCGACCTCGCGCACGCCGCGGACGGCCTCGGACGCCCGTATTCCGTGAGCGGATTCGTCGTGCGCGGCGCCGGCCGGGGACGGCTGCTCGGGTACCGCACGATCAACATCGGTGCGCCGTCTCCGCGGAAACTGCTCCCGCCCGAGGGCGTGTACGCCATTCGTGCCGAGACGACGAACGGCTCGTTCGAGGGCATGATGAACCTCGGGCCACGTCCGACGTTCGGCGAGTCGGCCGTCGCGCTCGAAGCGCACCTGTTCGGCGCCGAGGGCGACTGGTACGGATCGCGTGTTCGAGTGGATTTCATCGCCCGTCTGCGCGACACGAAGAAGTTCTCCGGCCCCGACGAACTCGTGAAGCAGCTCGGGCGCGACGAGCAGATGGCGAGGGTGATGATTGGCCGTGCTCGGGCCGGTTATTGAAGGGTTTCTGAAAGCGGACCCAACTCCTTGCCACGTCGATAGATCGCTTGACCAGTCGATACCCGCTGGCTATTCTTCAAGGCTTCTGTAAAACCGCCCCGACAACCTCTTCTTCATCGGCTTCGGAATGTCCAACCTGCAGTATCGTGGGGCCGCAATCGTCGCGCTGATCCTCGCGTCGATCTGGGCACTCTTCCCGCGAACCGTCATCGAGCGCAACCGCCGCAATGGCGTGTTCGTGACCGACACGGTCAAGAGAGTTCCTCTCAAGAAGGGGCTCGACCTGCAGGGCGGCATGCACCTGACGCTC
>JADGQS010000160.1 GCA_017881585.1 Gemmatimonadaceae bacterium
GTGGCTTCCCGGCCAGGCGGTGGACGCGGTGGCGACGCCAAGCGGAGACCGGATCTTCGTCGCGCTGAAAGGGAAGAAATCGATCACCGTGGTCGATCGCTTCACGGAGGAGATCGAGCGCACGATCGACATCGCGGGAACCGCGACCGCGCTGCGGATGGATCCCGACGGCCGCTACCTCCTCGCTCGCAGCGCCGACGGCGATTCGGTGCGCATCGTCGCGATCGGCACGTCGCGTGCGATCGGCACCGTCCGCTCGCGGTGGCGCGCCGACCTTCCGCTGCTGGGCCCCGACGGCGGTGTCGCGGTGCTGCAGGACAGCGACGTCGTGATCGTCGATGCCGAATCACACCGGGAACGCACGCGTTATCTCGCTGGCGCGACGGACATGTGGACGCTCATCCGCTGGAACGGATTCCGTCCGCGCGCCAGGGGGCTCGACGTGCCGGTGAGCTTCGGCTCGGACGTCGATGCCGCCGCCGGCGCCGCCGCGGACAGCACGCGCGCCGCGCCGCAGCCGGCAGCTCCATCTGCGGCGCCGGGCGCCGCCCGGGCGCCCGAGCCCGCGCCGCGCGCCGCGGAGCCGGTTCCGCCGCCGCGCGCGATCATCGGCGCGCCGCAGCACGGCACGTTCACGCTCTCGTTCGCCGCGCTGCTCTCGGAAGACCGGGCGAAGACGCTGGCCGCATCGATCACGGTGGACGGCCATCCGGTTCGCGTCGTGCCGGGCGTGAGCGATCGCACGCCGGTATACCGCGTGGTGTACGGACCGTTCGACACCAAAGAGGAGGCCGAGCGCGCGGGCAGGCGCACGGGCCTTCCCTACTGGGTCTACGAGGGCGCGCCGTGACGTCACCGCTCGATACGCGGCAGACTGGAACAACTTGGTGGGAAGACGAAGGCCGCAGGATCGCCGGGCAGTTGCGCGAAGTCTCCGCGGTCTTGATCGTGGGCTCGGACTCCGAACATGCTGCGCGGGTCGCGCTGGCGATCGCGCAGGTGGAGAGCGAGCACCGGCACGTCGCGCTCGGCGACCTCACCGGCGAGGCGGCGCCGCTGTACGCGGTCGCAGGCGGCGAGGACGCATTCGGCCTCTCGGACTGCCTTCGTCAAGGCTTGCCGCTCAATGACATCGCGCGGCCGTCGCCCGATCGTGAATCGCTGTTCGTCCTTCCCGCCGGCTCGCCGCCCGTGGCGTGCGAGGAGATCCTCGCGCACGAGCGCTGGCCGCGCCTGGTGAACGGCTTCGCCAAAGTCGGCGCGCTCCTGATGCTGGTGGTTCCTGCGGACGCTCCGGGGTTGGCGACGCTCGCCGCCGCGACCGGCGGCACCGTGCTGGTCGACGTGCCGCCGTCGTTCGCGCGAGGCCTCAAGGTGCTCGCGACGGTCACGTCGCCGGAACCGACGCGCGATGCGCTGCGCGCGCCGGCAGACCACGGCCGTCAGCGCGCGGCCCTCATGGTGATCGCCACGCTGCTTGCGATTGCCGCCGCGGGTTGGTTCGCGCGGAGCAGCATCAGCTCGATTTATCGCGCGGCAATCGCGAAGCACTCCGCGCCTCAGGCGGCCGCTGGAACCGTTCCTGTTCCGGCTCCCGCCGCCGAAATTCCGCCCGCAGACACAGTGCGGCTCATCGATCCTGTCAACCCCGCCGACACATCCGTCACGGCGGCGTTTGCCGTGGAAGTCATGGCGGCAAACACCCTCGCGGGTGCAAATTCATTTCTCGCGGATAACGGAGAGGGCACCTCACTGAACGGCGCGACGGTTTCGCCGGTCACCGTCGGTGGTTCGACGAGCGTGTGGTACAAGGTGGTCGTCGGCGCATCGCACGATCGCGCGGGTGCCGACTCGCTCCTCGCCGCGCTGCGACGCGAGCGGCTGGTACGCAGTGGTGAAGGACGCGTGGTGAAGGTGCCGTACGCGCTGATGCTTGCGGACAACATCGAGCGAACGCAGGCCTTGAGTCTCCACGAATCGTGGCATCGGCGCGGATTCAACCCGTACGTGTTGGTGCAGCATGATGGAAGCGTTCGCCTGTTCGCGGGCGCTTTCGAGACGCCGGCTCAGGCCGCGCCGCTGGCCTCCGCGTTGCGCGCGGCGGGAGTGGCGCCGGTCCTCGCCTTTCGAACTGGGAGAACGTACTAAGTGCAGTTGACGAAACTCGAGTTGCACGGATTCAAGTCGTTTGCGGACCCCACCGAGATGCTCTTCGACACGGGCGTCACGGCGGTCGTCGGACCGAACGGCTGCGGCAAGTCGAACGTTTCGGACGCCGTGCGCTGGGTGCTCGGTGAACAGCGCGCGCGCATGCTGCGCGGCGCGAAGATGGAAGAGGTGATCTTCCAGGGGTCGTCCGCGAGAAAGGCGGTGAACCTCGCCGAGGTCTCGCTGCACTTTTCGAACGACGACGGCGGGCTCCCCGTCCCGTTCCAGGAAGTCGTGATCACGCGCCGCCTCTCGCGCGCGGGTGAGAGCGAATACTTCCTGAACCGTGTGCCGTGCCGCCTCCGCGACATCCACGATCTCGTGCGCGGCACCGGACTCGGCGCTGACAGCGGCGTCGTGATCGAGAGCCGCATGATCGACGCGCTGCTCTCGGATCGCCCCGACGACCGTCGCGAACTGTTCGAGGAAGCCGCGGGCGTGGGACTGTACCGCGACCGCCGCCGCAGCACGGAGCGCAGCCTCGAGCAGACCTCCGCCGATCTCTCCCGCCTCGACGACCTCGTCAACGAGGTCACGAGCCAGGTGCGCTCGCTCGCGCGCCAGCGCAAGCGTGCCGAGCGCCACGGCGAGATCACCACGCGCCGCTTCGCCGTCGAGCTCACGCTCGCATCGCGCGAGATGGCCGCGTGGAAGGACGAACTCGGCCAGCTCGACCTGGCGCTCGAGGAGCTGCGCGGCCGTGCGCCGGGCTCGCAGCAGCAGGTGCACGCGGCCGAGCAGACCCGCGACGCCGCGCACGCCGCGCGCGCCGCGGCGGAAGCCCGCCGTCACGAGCGAGACAAAGTCGTGAGCGATGCCCGTGAGGCGTCGCTCACCCTGCAGGGCGAGATCGCCGTGGCCGCGGAGCGGCACCGCAATGCCCTCGCCCGCCGAACGCGCGCCGAGCAGGAGCGCAGCGAAGGAGCGTCGCTGGGCGAGCGCGTGGTCGCCGAGTTCGCCGCGGCCCGCGAAGAGGAGGAACGCACCGGTGCATCGCTCGGCGAGGCCGTCGAAGCGTTGCAGCGCCAGGTCGGCGCCGAGGAAGAAGCGCGCGGCGCGGTCGCCGTGCGCCGTGATGGACTCGAGCGCGCCGACAAGCTCGTGCGCGAGCTGCGCGACCGCCTGCGCCGTCTCGAGCTGGAGCGCGAAGGGGCCGAGCGTGAACTCGCCGACGTCGCCCAGCGCTCGCACACGCTGGCGGCCGAGCACGAGCAGCTCGCATCGCAGCAGCGGCTTGCGCAGCGCGAACTGGCGAGCGCCGACGAGCAGCTCGCCGTCGCGGCCGCCGCAGCGGCCGAAGCCGATGCGGCCCTCGCCGCCGCGCACGACGCGGCGCACGACGGGCGGGACCGCGACGCCGCCGCTCGTTCGGAACTGCGGCGCATCGAGGAAGAGCACGCCGGCATGCACGGCAAGTTGAGCGCGCTCGAGGGGCTCGAGCGCGAACGCGTCGGGCTCGCTCCGGCAGCGGCACGCCTGCTGCGCGACCGCGAGCAGTTCGGCGCGGGCGCCGTGCTCGGTCCGCTCTCGGACTACATCGGCGCCGACGCGGCCACGGCACTGCTCGTCGAACGCTTTCTGGGACCTTCGGTGCACGCCGTGGTGGTTCGCGATCGCGCCGCCGCCGACGCCGTGCGCCGCTGGCACGCGCAGGCCAACCCGGGCCCGCTGCTGCTCCTCCCGCTCGACGCGAAACCGTCGCCGTACGGCGGCGGCACGGATGCCGGCGCGCTCTCGGCGCTCGTGCAGACCGAAGGTCCCGTGCGCGACTGGGTGGGCGCGCTCCTCGGCCATGTGCACGCGGAAGATTCGGGCAGCGCCTTCGTCGATGCGCGCGGAGCCGTGTGGCTTCCGGGTACGCAGGCCGGTGCCGGCCCGCTGCGCCGCCGCGCCGAGCTCTCCGAACTGCGTGCCGCCTCGGCGACGATGGACGCGACGCGCGCACAGGCGGCCGCCACGCTGCAGAGCGTGCACGCGAGCCTCGAGCAGGCCGAAGCGTCCGCCAGCGCCGCGGCGGACGCGGCGACGCGCGCCCATAGAGTTTCGCAGGTAGCGGCGCAGGCACGCGCCGAACGCGAGCGCACGCACCTCCGCACGACGCGCGAGCTCGCCGACGCGGTCGCCTTGTCCGAGCGCCTCGGCGGCCGCCGCGACGAACTCACGGCCAGAGTCACCGAGGGGATCGCGACGCAGGATCGCGAGGCCGCGGCGCTCGCGGAAGCCGAGGGTGCCGACGTCGCCGCCCGCGACACCTTGAGCGACGCCGATCGCCGGCAGGACGCCGCGCGAGAGGCACGTGCCGCCGCCCAGGTGACGCACGCGCAGGCGCAGGCCCGGCGTGAGGTGGCATCCGAGCGGCGTGAACGGCTGGAGCGCGAGCAGGCAAATGCCCTGCTGAGGCTTCAGACACTTCAGCAAGAGCTCGCCGCGCTCTCCGAAGACGATGCAGCGCTGGAGCGGCAGATGGACGCGTGGCGGGCCGAGCTCGCCGCCCGTCAACTTTCGCTGACCGAGGCGGAAGCCGCCCAGGCCGGCGCGGAAGCGGGCGTCCGCGCCGCCGATGCGGCGCTCGCGGACGCCGAGCACACGCTCGACCGCATGCGTCACGAGGCCACGGCGCTCAGCGACGAACTGCACCACGCGGAGCTTCGCCATACCGAACTCGCCGGCCGGCGCGCCGCGATTCGCGAGCGCCTCGAGACCGAGTGGCGCCGCCCCCTCGACGAACTGTTCGCCGACTACACCGCCGTCGACGCCGAAGACGACGCGCTGCGGACCGAGGCCGAGCAGCTGCGCGAGAGCCTCGAGTCGCTCGGACCGGTGAACCCGCTTGCCATCGAGGAGCACCAGGAGGAGACGAAGCGACTCGAGTTCCTGCAGTCGCAGCGCAACGACCTCGCGAACGCGCAGGTCTCGCTCCAGCAGGCGATCAAGGAGATCGACGTCACCGCGCGTGAAATGTTCCTCAAGACGTTCGAGGAAGTGCGCAGCCACTTCCGGCACATCTTCAACACGCTCTTCGGCGGCGGCGACTGCGACTTGCGCCTCGAGAACGAGGAAGCGCCGCTCGACTGCGACATCGAGATCCACGCGTCGCCGCGCGGCAAGAAGACGCAGAGGATCCACCTGCTTTCTAGTGGGGAACGGGCACTCGTTGCCCTCTCACTCCTCTTCGGCATCTTCCTCACCAAGCCGAGCCCGTTCTGCCTGCTCGACGAAGTGGACGCGCCGCTCGACGACGCCAACGTCGGCCGCTTCGTGAAGATGCTCAACCAGTTCAAGGCCCACACGCAGTTCATCGTCATCACGCACAATCCGCG
>JADGQS010000161.1 GCA_017881585.1 Gemmatimonadaceae bacterium
ACGGATCCTCGCAATCGCGACGGGCGCCAGAAAGCTCAGTTGTTCCGTCAGTATCGCCTGTCCGCAGAAGAGCGCGAGCGGCGACGATGTGACCTGGAGCCGATTCTGGACGAGGACGGCCTCGAGGTTTGCGAATCCGAGCTGGGTGATTGCGGCTACACCGCCTGTCTTCTCCGGATGCCTGATCATGGCGGCGGGATCGTGATTGCTCAGGGTCAAGACCCAGGCCGGCGTCGCTTTTCGCTGGCACACGAGCTCGGGCATTACCACATGCCCAGTCACAGGAGCGTGGGCGTCGCCCTGTACTGCGCGGATGCCGACCTTCGGGTTCGAGGGACTGATGCACGGCGCCTCGAATGGGAGGCCAACGATTTCGCGACAGAGCTCTTGATGCCGCGCCGGCTGTTCGCGACCGACGTCGGAACGCGCGAAGCGAGCTTTCGAACCGTGGCCTCACTCGCGGCACCTGACATGTACGACGTGTCCTTCACTGCAGCTGCGTGGCGTCTGACGGAGACGACAAGAGAGCCCTGCGCGCTCGTCGTGAGCACAGCCGGTCAAGTTGAGTGGATCGTTTGTTCGGACGCGTGGAGGTACCCGCTTGCGGAGCGACGTCGCCCGCTCCCAGCAGGCAGCATGGCGGAGGCTGTCTCACGAGGAGAAAGTCCGAGCGTTATACCGGAGACCGTAGACCCGTTAGTCTGGCTGACCGACGCCGAAGGTCGTTGGCGCGTCGACTCCGGAGTTGAACTGCTGGAGAGCACGCACGCGGTGCCCCGGATGCAACAGGTGCTCTCGCTACTCTGGGTGGTCGAAGAGAATGTGTAGGGCTTCAAGCACCCGGGTGTGAAGTAGGGATCCTCGCGTTGCGTCGGAGTGGATTATGGCATAGACTATCTATGTAACAAACCCCTTCCGCGACATCGCATGTCTTCACGAGACGAAATCCCGCCTGGTACCCTCGACATGCTCATCCTCCGTACGTTGTCGAAACGGCCGGATCAGCATGGGTTCGAAATCGCCGAAACGATCCGAAACGCGTCGGGCGACGTGCTCCAGGTAGAAGAGGGTTCGTTGTATCCCTCGCTGCAACGAATGCTGATGAAAGGCTGGCTTTCGGGGGAGTGGGGGCGGACGGATGAGAACCGGCGTGCGCGCTACTACCGCCTCACCGCGTCCGGTCGACGCCAACTGGAGCATGAGCTAGACGCGTACAAGCGAGTCGCGGGCGCGATCGCGCTGATTCTCAAGCCGGCGTGAGGTGAACATCATGACAATCGGCGAACTTTGGCGGCGCGTGGTGCACGTGGCGCGCCGATCGCGCGAGGCGGACGATCTGCGCGCGGAGATGCAGCTCCACATCGACCTGCGCTCCCGCGCAAACCAGCAGGCCGGTGCACACGCCGCCGACGCGACTTTCGCGGCGCGGCGGCAGTTCGGCAACCAGACTCGGCTGCGTGGCGCCGCTCGTGACGCGTGGGGATTCGTAGGGCTCGACGCGATCGTCGAGGACATCAGGCTCGCCACCCGCTCCCTCATCCGCTCTCCCGTGTTCACGGTGGCGGTCTCCCTAACGCTCGCGATCGGGATCGGGGCGAACACCGCCGTGATCGGCATCATCGACGCGGCATTCTTCCGCAAGCTCCCCGTTCCGTCACCGGAGCAGGTGGTGGCGGTGTATTCGGGGGACACGAGGGCCGGCAGCCGGGCCTCCGTCACCGGATACAACTCGTTCCCCGACTATCTAGACTTGCGCCGTCTGGTCGATGGCGGCGACGGCCTGGCAGCCTACGCGATGACGTCACTGAAGCTGGGCGACTCGCTGTCGGGAGCCGAGGTATGGAGCGCGCTGGTCACGGCGAACTACTTCTCGGTGATCGGCGTTCATGCTGCACGCGGGAGGCTAATACTTCCCGACGAGGATGAGCCGCGGGGCGCACACCCGGTGGTCGTGATCAGCGACGCCTTCTGGAAGGCCCGGTTCGGGGGCGACGAACACGTCGTCGGACAACAGCTCACGATTGGCGGCGGAAAGTTCACCGTCATCGGCGTGGCTCCGCCGGGTTTCACCGGCATGCATCCGGAGGGACGCACCGACCTCTGGCTGCCGTGGACGATGGAAGCCGAGGCGTCTGGTAGGCCGCCGGTCTATGCGAATCGCGACGCACGGCTCGCGTCGATCATCGGCCGACTGGCGCCTGGGTCGTCGCTCGCACGAGTGCAGGCGAGCCTCGATCACGCTGCGGCCGAGCTGAAGTCGGCGTGGCCAGCTCTGGATGGATCGCTCAAGTTCCGCGTGGCGCGCCACGATCGCCTGGTCATGATCGAGCAGGCACCGATGGCTCTCGTCACCATGCTCATGGTCTGGACGATGATCGTACTGCTGCATCTCATCGCGTGCAGCAACGTCGCGAGCCTGGTCCTAGCGCGCGCCGCCGCGCGCCGGAAAGAACTCGGGATTCGCCTCTGCCTCGGTGCGTCGCGCGGGCGAATCCTCATGCATTCGCTTGCCGAGCCCGCGGTACTCGCCGCGGTTGGAGCGACGGGCGGCGTGCTGATCGCACGCTGGCTCACGCTGCTCATCACGCGCATGCAGTTCCTCTCGGCGATGGACCCCGGTCTTGATCTTCGCGCGTTGGCCATCGTCGCGCTCGCCGCGATCGCGACCGTGCTGGTGTTCGGACTCGCGCCTGCACTCGAGGCGAGCCGGCCCGATCCGATGGCCACGTTGCGTGGGACGGCCGGCGGCCCTCGTGGGGGCCGGCGTCGCGACGCTGCCCCGCTCCTCGTCATCGGCCAAGTCGCGATGTCGCTCGTCCTGCTGGTCAACGCGGCCATTCTGACGCGCACGTTTGAGCGACAGTCACAAAAGGATCCCGGATTCGACGCGCCGCATCTGCTCGTCGCGAGCGTGGCGCTGCGGGGAACGCGGGCGCAATGGGGCGACCTCTCACCCAGCCTCGAGCAGATGATCGATCGCGCGTCTAGGCTTCCCGGCGTGCGTCGCGTCGCGGTCGCTGGCGGCGCACCGCTGCTGCACTCGGGCTGGTACGACGAGGTGGTGGTCGCAGGCCACCAGTATTCCGACGACGAATCGCGCAAAATGAGCGTACAAGTCGTCGGGCCCGCCTATTTCACCACCGTCGGCGCGAGCTTGGCGAAGGGTCGCGAGTTCAATGCCACTGACTTGAGCGAAGCGGCGCACGCGAGCGGCACGTTCGATGCCGTCGTGGTGAACGAGGCAATGGCGCGACGCTATTGGCCCAATGATGAAGCGATCGGCAAGCAGGTCGCGTTTCGGCACCGCGGCACTGCGACCGTGATCGGCGTGGTGCGGGATCTCCACGATGTCACGCTCTCGGCCATCGTTCCGCGAGCGTACTTTCCGCTGAGCGAATGGCGGATCTGGCCGCGATTCGAGCTGATCGTGCTGACGAACGGTGACCCCGCTGCGCTCGAGCCGGCGCTCCGCGCGATGATCGGCGCGTCGTCGATGCCCGTCGAACCTCCGCTCGTACAGACCATGCGCGACGTGATGTCCGACTCGCTGCAGCTGCCACACATCGGAGGCATCGCCCTGACCATCTGCGCGGCAGTCGCCCTATTGCTCACGAGCGTCGGACTGTATGGGCTGGTCGCGTCCTTCGCGGCGCAACGGCGAAGCGAGATCGGCATCCGGCTCGCGCTTGGCGCGCGTGCGCGACACGTGCACACCCTCGTGCTCGGCGGTGCCGGCCGACTGGTGGCGATCGGTGCCGCGGTTGGACTCGTGGGCGCTCTCGCCATGATCCGCGTTGAACGCGGTCTGTGGGGCCCGTCTATTGAGTTCGAAGGCTTCCCGATTGTGCTGGCGCTCGTCGTACTCGGGGTCGTAGTCTCGATCGCCGCATTTGTGCCATCACTACGCGCGACGAGATCGGATCCTGCCGAGGTGTTGCGCACAAGCTGATCGTCGCGCGCTCCACGCCCGGGCAAACGTTGGCCCGAGATGGATCGGGCTGGCGCGGCGGATGGTCTGGTTTCGACCGAATCGCTCCGGGGAGATCAAGGCCTGCTCGTGTACCTTGCCTTCTCCACGGACGCCGAAAGGGGCCCAGAACCACCCCTTTAATGAAGGCGATTTCAGAGGAGACGGGTGGCCCCACATGGACTTAGCCCTCGATATTGCGATACATTCGCGAAAATATTGCGATAAACTTTGCAAAGCTACACGCTGATCCTGCGTTCTGCGCAAAATGCATATTTCACGCAGAAGAAGGCAGCAGGAGCAATGATTATACGAACGCGGCGCCTATTCGGCGCCGCGTTTCGTTTAGTGTCGGAAGATTGAACCCTACTTCCTTACAACCTTCGCGTCCTCGACAATGATCGCGTAGCTGTAGCCCGCACCGAAATCCCTGTTCGTGCGAACGGTACCCTTGATGGTGATGGTCTCGCCCCTTGCCGCCCCATCCAGGGAGGTCACGGTAATGTCGTTGGTACCCTGCTTCGCGTCTCCGCTGCCGTCCTGCAGGTGTATCCAGTTCTTCCCCATGACGCCTTCGTTGTATTTCACAACCGTGCCACGGATGCTGACGGTCTTGCCCACAAGACTCGCCTTCTCGGCCCAGAGCTCGGCTACCGTGCGGGCATCCGCGCCGGTGGCCTTCTCCACCTTGCCCACGGCGACCTGCGCGGGCGGCTGCGGCGCGCCGGCCGGCGACTTGCCGGCGGGACCGCCTGCCTCAGCGCTCGCCGGTGCCAGCGTTCCGAAGTAGACCTCATCGAATGTGCGCTTCAGCGACTTGGATTCGAATTTGGTCATCAGCATGGGGTTGAACACCGTCACGACGGCCCCGTTCTCGATCTTGGCCCCGGGAACGGCGGCCCAGACCTCACCCTTGGACGTCTTGATGCGAAGGTAGATGTAAGGAGGAGCGTTCAGCTGCTCGAGGACCGGGCCGGTCAGGTCATCACCGGTGGCCGGGGCCGCGGCCGGCGCCTGGCCCAGAGGAACCTTGGCGGGCTCGGGCGTCTTGGACTGGCAACCGACGACGGCCGTCGCGAGGAGCAGAAGGGAAAGAGCGCGACGCATGAAAGGGACTCCTGGAGTGGACGAGGGAAGGACTGCGGGAAGCTGAGTCAATAAATGTAAGACTCCGGGACGCGTCTCGCGGGTTTTGGCCGGGGCGGCGGACCGCAATCACAGCCGCGCACCCCGCTAGACGAACTAGTCCGTTCGCCCGATGGTTGGTCTGCCTCTGCCGCGCTACCCTCCCGAAGTCGGCTTTCGCACCCGGCACGTGCTTCCGTCTTCTCGCGCGCCGCCATTCCCGAGAGCTGTAACCAAGGGACATATGACACCTGCGCGAACGACCGCGCCTGGAGGGATCGACGTCAGCACGGAAGTTCGGCACGCCGAGGCCCTCCTGCAAACGGGAGCGCTGCAGAGCGCGATCTTCAACAGCGCCAACTTTTCGAGCATCGCCACCGACGCGAAGGGCGTCATCCAGATCTTCAACGTCGGCGCCGAGCGGATGCTGGGGTA
>JADGQS010000162.1 GCA_017881585.1 Gemmatimonadaceae bacterium
AGGCGCGGCCATGGGCGTTCGGCGACGATTGACGCGTGGGCCGACGCGGCGTATTATACCAACGGGATAAATATATCCATATCGCCGCCGGCAGAGGCGCTTTCGCGCGTACCGTGCAGCGAGTCATCTCGGTAACTCACTGGCCGATCGCACAGAAGACATCTGACGTGACGTTCAAGAACAGATGGATGAAACAGCGCCCGCCGAACCCCAGGTGGGAGCGACGCCCCGACGAGCGCCCGAGCGAGATCCTCGACGCCGCGCTCCGCGTCTTCGCGGCCCGTGGCTACAGCGCCAGCCGAATGGAGGATGTCGCTGCCGCCGCCGGCGTCACGAAGGGGACGATCTACTACTACTTCGACAGCAAGGAAGCGCTCCTCATCAAGCTGGTCGCGCGCCACGACCGGGAGATCTTCGCCGAACTCGAAGCGCTCATGGACGGCGTCGCGGGGCCGGTGTCGGCGAAACTGCGCATGTTGATGCGCAAGGGCTTCTGTGAGCCGGATGACGAATGGCGGCGGCTGTTGTACGTCGTCTTCCATGAATTGCACGCCGACGCGCCCAAGCTCTTCGCGCGCGCGGTCCAGAAGAATCTCGTCGAAGGATGGACGCTCATCGCCAAGCTGATCGAGAGCGGCAAGGCGACGGGCGAGTTCCGCCAGGACGCCGACGCCGAGGTGGCGGCGCGCGTGTTTACCTCCGGGCTGGTCCTCCAGCAACTGTGGCGCGGCGGCATGGGGCTCGAGGAACTCGACCCGTTCGACAACGACCGGATGGTGGACTCCACCATCGAACTCTTTCTTCACAGCCTTCGTCCGACGGTCAGCGTACGCACCGCCGTCGGCAAGCGCAGAGCCAGGCACTCGTGAAGTCTCCCTCCGCTGCACTCTCCCAGGCCCGCTGATCATGATCTCGCTTCCGACATCCTGGCGCCGTTCCGTCCGGAACGTGTGCTCACTGCTCTGCGCCGCCGTGGTTGTCGCGTGCGGTGACTCCAAGGCCAACGAGGCGGCGAGCGCGCCGCCGGCCGTGCTGCTCAGCGCCGCCGACGTCGTCGCCGCGACGACCGCCGAGATCGGCGCGACGGTCGTCGTGAGCGGGGCGCTCGACCCGGCCGACGTCGTGCGCTTGCGCGCCCAGGTGGCCGGCACCATTCGCGACCTTCGCGTGGACCGCGGCAGCAAGGTGAGCCGTGGTGAAGCGCTGGCTCGCGTCGAGGCACAGGGCGTCACGAGCCAGGCGGAGGGTGCGCGGGCCAACGTCGCCAGTGCCGACGCGGCGCTCGCCGTCGCCAGGCAGCGGCGCGAGGCGGGCAGGCGGCTCTTCGCGGTGGGCGCCACCTCGGAGATCGATCTCAAGACAGCGGAGGCCGGCTACGACGCCGCCGTCGCGC
Source organism: Gemmatimonadaceae bacterium (assembly GCA_017881585.1). Taxonomy (GTDB): domain Bacteria; phylum Gemmatimonadota; class Gemmatimonadetes; order Gemmatimonadales; family Gemmatimonadaceae; genus Fen-1231. Next base: position 1,394 of record JADGQS010000162.1, read on the forward strand.
AGGCGGCTGCCGCCCGGGCGATTGAAGCGAGTGCCGGCGAGGCCGCCGCGCGCACGAGCATCCGGTCCCCGCTCGACGGCTGGGTCAGCGAGCGGAACGTGGAAGACGGCGAATCGGTGAAGACCGAGGATCCGTTGATGACGATCGTCGACACGCGCACGCTGGAACTCAAGGGACAGGTGGGCGCGATCGACGCCGCACGCGTGCGCAGCGGGCTGAACGTGACCTTCACGCTCGATGCGATGCCCGGCCGGGAATTCAGCGGCACGGTGGCGCGGGTGGATCCCGTCGCCAATGCCGCGACGCGTCAGGTGGGCGTGTTCGTGCGGCTGCCGAACGCGACCGGCCGGATCGTCGCCGGCCAGTTCGCGCACGGTCGCATCCACACGGGCGCCGCCACGCGCGCGGTCGTCGTGCCGTTCGCCGCGATACGCACCGGCGAGAAGGAGAGCTACGTGCTGGTCGTCATCGGCAACGTCGTTCACCGCCGCGTCGTGGTTCCCGGAGCGCGCGACGACGACACCGGCATGGTCGCCGTCACCAGCGGCCTCAAAACCGGGGAGCGAGTGATCGTCACGTCCGGTGTCGAGATCGCCGACGGGACGAAGATCACCGAGGCCAGGGAGAAGTAGGATGCCCACCAGCGCTCCTGCGGGCGGCCTGAGCGGCCTCGCGATCCGGCGCCCCGTCTTCACCGCGATGGTGATGGCGGCGCTGATCGTGCTCGGCTTCTTCAGCTATCGTCGCCTGCCGATCGACCAGTTTCCGGCCGTAGACATGCCCATCGTGACGGTGCAGACCACGTACCCGGGTGCGAGCGCCGAGACGATCGAGCGCGAGGTCACGCGGCGCCTGGAGGAGGCGTTCAATCCCGTCGAGCAGGTGAAGAAGATCACGTCGGTCTCGCTCGAGGGCGTTTCGCAGGTCACCGTGGAGTTCGAACTTACGCGCCCGGTGGACGTGGCCGCGCAGGATCTGCGCTCGAAGATCGACGGCATCCGCCGCGACTTGCCGGTGGGAGTGGACCCGCCGGTGGTGCAGAAGCTCGACCTGAGCGCCATGCCGATCATCTCGCTGGCACTCTCGAACCCGAACGTGCCGCTCGTGCGACTCACCGCATTGGCCGACGAGACGATCCGGCGGCGGCTCGAGTCGGTGCCGGGCGTCGGCGAGGTTCGGCTCTCGGGCGGGCTCAAGCGCGAGGTGCGCGTGTACCTCCAGCCCGCGCGCATGGAAGCGCTGGGGGTAACGGTGCCGCAGATTTCCGCGGCGTTGCAGCGGCAGAACATGGAGGTGCCGGCGGGACGGGTGGAGCGGGGCGCGGGGGAACAACTGGTGCGCGTCACCGGGCGCATCGTCGACCCGCACCAGTTCGACAACGTGATCATCACCACGCGCGCGGGACTCACCGTGCGGCTCTCCGACGTGGCCCGCGTGGACGATGCCACGGAAGAAGAGCGCTCGCTCGCCCTCGTCGACGCCCGCCGCACGATCGGCATCGACCTCATCAAGGTGTCGGGCGCCAACACCGTGGCCGTGGCCGATGGCGTGAAGACGGTGATCGGCAAGTTGCAGGCCGATCTTCCGGCGGGCACGCAGTTGCAGATCGTGCGCGACAACTCGGTCCTGATCCGCAACTCCGTGCGCGACGTGATCAGGGAGCTGCTGCTCGGCGCCCTGCTCACCGTGATCATCGTGATGCTCTTTCTGAACGACTGGAAGGCCACCGCGATCACGGCGCTCTCGCTCCCGGTGTCGGTGATCTCGTCGTTCATCCTGATGCGCGCGCTCGGCTTCACGCTCAACATGGTCACGCTGATGGCACTCTCGCTCTCGATCGGCATCCTGATCGACGACGCGATCGTGGTGGTGGAGAACATCGTGCGCCACCGCGAGATGAAGGAAGACCACTTCACGGCGGCTGGCAACGGCACGCGGGAGATCATCCTCGCCGTGATGGCCACGACGCTATCCATCGTCGCGGTGTTCGTGCCGGTGGCGTTCATGGGCGGCATCATCGGGCGCTTCTTCTACGCCTTCGGCCTTACCGTGGCGTGGGCCGTGCTCGTGTCGCTGTTCGTGTCGTTCACGCTCACACCGATGCTGAGCGCGTGGTGGGGCGTGAATCCGCACACCGGCGCCTCGCACGGCAACCTGATCACGCGCACGCTCGGGCGGTTCAACCGCTGGTTCGATACCGCGAGTATGGGCTACCGCGAAATCATCCGGTGGGCGCTCGGGCACCGGAGGATGACGATCGTCGTGGCGGTGCTGAGCCTGGTGGCGGCCCTGGCGCTGGTGCCCTTCATCGGGGGGTCGTTCAATCCGGATTCGGACAACAGCGAGTTCACCGTGCAATTCGAGACGCCCGAAGGATCGAGCCTGGCCCAGACACGGGTGAAGGCCGAGCAGGTGGGAGCGACGCTGCGCGCGATGGATGGCGTCGCCTACACATATACGACGATAGGCGCGGGCCCGACCGGCTCGGTGCGTGCGGGTGAGATCTACGTGCGCCTCACGCCGCCTGGGGAGCGTTCGATCTCGCAGAAGCAGATGATGATGGTGGCGCGTGCGCGTCTCGCTCCGATCTACGGCGTGCGCACGTACGCAATGGAGAATTCAGGCCCGGGTGGCACACAGGCACCGCTGCAGGTGGAACTTCGCGGCCCCGACATCGGCGAGCTGCAGCGGATTTCGCAGTTGATCCTGGCCCAGGTACGGACCATCCCGGGGGTCGTCGACGTGAAGTCGTCGCTCGGAGATCCGAAGCCGGAACTGCGCGTCGAGGTGGACCGCGACGCGGCCAACCAGGTGGGGCTCGACATCGGCGCCATCTCGTCGACGATCCGTCCGCTCTTCGCCGGAGAGGTGGTCACGCGCTGGGAGGATCCGACCGGCGAGGAGCGCGACGTGCGCGTACAGCTCGCGCCCGAGTTGCGCAGATCGATCGCCGACGTGAGCGCACTGCCGGTGCCGACCGCCAGGGTGGGGCCGAACGGCGTGACGTCCGCCAGTCTCGGAGACGTCGCGCACATCAGCATCGCCAGCGCACCGTCGCAGATCGACCGCATGCGGCTGGAGCGCGTGGTCAGCATCTCGGGCAATACGTCACCCGACATCTCGCTGTCGGAGGCGTCGGCGGCGATCCGGACGAAGCTGGCGGCGATTCCGATGCCGCCGGGTTACTCGACCAATCTCGGAGGGCAGACGGAGCTGCTCGCGGAGACGGGCGGCTACGTCGTCGAGGCCATCCTGCTCGCGGTCATCCTGATCTTCCTGATTCTCGCGTCGCAGTTCGAGTCGTTCACGCAGCCGCTGGCGATCATGCTCTCGCTCCCGCTCTCGCTGGTGGGCGTGCTGCTCGCACTGCTGCTCACGCATACCACGCTCAACATCATGAGCATGATCGGCGTGATCATGCTCATGGGGCTGGTGACGAAGAACGCGATCCTGCTCGTGGACAATGCGAACGAACGACGCCGGCAGGGGACGGACCGCTTCACGGCACTCATCGAGGCGGGCGCGGTGCGGCTCCGGCCCATCATGATGACGACGCTGGCGATGATCGCCGGCATGCTGCCGATCGCGCTGGCCCTGGGCGAAGGCGGCGAGTTCCGCGCGCCGATGGCCCGCGCCGTGATCGGCGGACTCATCACGTCGACGATGCTCACGCTCGTGGTGGTGCCGGTGGCGTACAGCTATCTCGACGATTTCGGGGGTTGGATCAAGCACTTTTTCGTGTCGAAGGAACGCGAGATGGAGATCACCGCCGAACGAGAGATCTCCGGCTCCGCGTCGTGACTTTTCCCATTGTCTTTGGATGATGAGACACATCGGCGGCGCGCGACTGACCTGACGGCGCCTAGAGGCCATCTCGCAAACCCGGCGCCTTTGAGTGGAAGAGTGGGGAGGGGCGAGATGAATGCGGGATGCGGCGGAGTAGCCGTCCCGCTTGCCCGCTGCCACGGCCAACGACCTTCCACTTCCAGCTGAAGCGTCATACTAAGGAACGTGCGAATCAGACGGTAATCGGCTCACAATCTGTGGGATCGGCGGACCTCCGCGCACTTCATCGAGCGCCAGAGCGCGCGAGCGCTTTTTCCACCGCCGCGACAGGGTCGGATTGGGG
>JADGQS010000049.1 GCA_017881585.1 Gemmatimonadaceae bacterium
CCTTCATCGAGTCCGGATTGATGAAGAGCTTCATCCGCAGGTCGCGATAGATCTCCTTCTCACCTTCTGCCTCCGCGAGCCGCCCCATCGAATTGATGAAGTTCGTCTCGACGCGGTTGAAATCGTCCTCGGCCTGCTCGTAGATCAGGCCGAACACAGCGTCCGCGTCCGTCTTTCCAACGATGTGGGCGATTCCCCAGTCATCGCGCGTGATCGTGACGCCTTTGGCCTGTCTTTCCCAAGCCGCAACGTTCGCCGGTGTCTGCGCGGCTGCATTGGCGCCGATCGCCAGCGTGAGAACGAGAATGAGCTTCTTCATGTGTGGACCACCGTTGAAATGTCCTGTAGGTCTTCGGTCTTCGGTCTTCGGTCTTCCATCTTCCATCTTCCATCTTCGATCTTCCATCTTCGATCTTCCATCTTCCATCGCCGTTCACATCTTCGTCCGCACCGCGAGCGCGCGCACCAGCTGGTCGAGAAATGCGAGCCCGTCATAGTACGACTTCACGCGGATCTTCTCGTCGCGGCCGTGCATGTTCCGCTCTTCGCCCTCGTAGAACAGTCCGCTCACGCCGAACGTCGGGATTCCCACTTCGCGCAGGTACTTCCCGTCCGTCGCGCCGGTGCTCATGACCGGCACCACCGGGATGTTTCCCCACATCTTCTTCGTGACCGCGGAGATGGCGCCGAGAAACTCGGCAGGAACGGCACTGGGCGGAGCACCCACGACGCCCGTCTCGGCCGGTCCCATCATGGTCAGCTTCACGCCGGTGTCGCCGATCACGCGCTCCAACGTCGACTTCACGTACTCGTACGTCGATGTCGGCTCCACGCGGCAGTTCACATTCGCGGTGGCGGTCTGCGGCAGAGCGTTGTACGCGTGCCCGCCTGCGAGGCGCGTCGCCACGCACGTCGTGCGCAGGATCGAGTGGTAGAACGCGTCCTTCGCGAGGACGGCATTCGCCTTGGCGTCTTTCGTATTCGCGACGATCGCCCTCATGGCGGCGGCAATCTCGGGTTTCGGCTGCGCCTTGGACGCCTGTGTGAGGAACGCCGTCGTGACGGGATTCAGCACCACGGGAAATTCGAAACCGCTGATCTTCACCAGCGCCTTCGAGAGCTCATAGATCGCGTTGTCGGGGCGCGGCATGCTCGAATGGCCGCCGGTGTTCAGCGCAGTGAGCGTGAAGTTCACGGAGACTTTCTCCGCGGCCTGCACCGCGTTCGTGACCGGTTTCCCGTTCACCAGCGCGCCGTCGCCGCCCTCATTGATGGCGTACTCGGCGTCGATGAGATCCTTGTGCTCCTTGGCGAGCCAGTGCGCGCCGTTGGCGGCTCCGCCTTCTTCGTCGGCCGTCAGAGCGAGTATGATGTCGCGATCCGGCACCACGCCCTCCTGCTTCATCCAGAGCAGATTGGTCGCGAAAATCGATGCCATCGATTTGTCGTCCGACGTTCCGCGCCCCAGGAAAAACCCGTTCTCTTCGTTGAGGACGAACGGGTCGCGCGGCCAGTCCGCCCGCAGCGCCGCCACCACATCGAGGTGCGCCAGGAGGAGGATCGGCTTCGGCGCGCCCGCTCCGCTGCGCCCATGGTAGCGCACCACCAGATTGCCCTTGGTCGGAGCGCCGGGCGGGATCAGCACGTGCACGTCGCTCGCGGGAAAACCAGCGGCCTTGAACCGCGCCGCCAGCGCCTCCACTGCCTTCGTGACCGATCCCACGGAATCGACCGTGTTGATCTCGATCAGCTCCTTGTAGACCTCGCGCGCAAGTTTCTCATGCGGCGTGGATTGCGCGCCGGAACGGATCGACGCGAGGAGGAGAAGAACCGCGACTACGGACGGCCGGCGCATGGGATACCTTGGTGGGGGATTTCAGTCTTTAACATACCTCTTATACGCCTATGCCCGCATCGACTGCTGAAGGCATTCTCGATCCGGCCGACATTCGAAATCTCGTGATCGCCGGCTGGACGGGGCGCGACGCCGCGCGCGTCGAGGCGCACGTGCGGGAACTCGAGACCGAGGGCATCCCCCGGCCGCCGCGAACGCCGATGTTCTACCTGCTCTCGGCATCCCTGCTCACGACCGCAGCGCGCATCACCGTGGTCGGCGGCGCGACGAGCGGCGAGGTCGAATGCCTCCTCGTTTCACGCGACGACGGCCTTTGGGTCGGGCTCGCGTCCGACCACACCGACCGCGCGCTCGAGCGCACGAGCGTCGCGAAGTCCAAACAGGTGTGCCACAAGCCGGCCGCGAGATTGCTCTGGCGGTTCAGCGACGTCGCACCGCACTGGGACCAGCTCGAGCTGCGCTCGTTCATCGAGATCGGCGGCGAGCGCGCACCGTATCAGGCGGGAACGGCCGCGGCCATGCTGCCGCCGGAGGCGCTCGTGAAGGACTTGATCAGCCGCGGCGGATCGTTCGAACCTGGATCCGCGATGTTCTGCGGAACGCTCGCCACGCTGTCCGCCATCCGGCCGTCGCCGCGATTCGAGATCGAGCTGCACGACCCCGTGCTCGGCCGCACCATCCGCCACGCGTATCGCGTGCACGACTGCCCCGAGTCGTTGTAGCACGGTGAGCGAGTCGGCGATGGGCTCGGCGCAGCTCGAACTCCGTCGCGCGACCGTCCGCAAGGTCTCGTGGCGCCTCCTGCCGCTCCTGTTCGCGCTGTTCATCGCGAGCTTCCTCGACCGCACCAACCTCGGCGTCGCCTCGCTCCAGATGAACCGCGACCTCGCGCTGAGCGCGACGGCGTACGCGTTCGGCGCGGGCGTTTTCTATTTCGGCTACGCGCTGTTCGAGGTCCCGAGCAATCTCATCCTCGCCCGCGTGGGCGCGCGAGTGTGGATCGCGCGCATCGCCATCACTTGGGGAATCGCGGCGAGCGCGATGATATTCGTGCGCGGTACGACGAGCTTCTACGCGCTGCGGTTCCTGCTTGGACTCGCCGAGGCGGGATTCTTCCCGGGCATCGTCTGGTACCTCGGCCGCTGGTTTCCCGAGCGCGAGCGCGCGCGGGCGATGTCGTGGTTCATGATCGGCATTCCGCTCGCGGGCGTGATCGGAGGCCCGCTCGGCGGTGCGCTGCTCTCGCTCAATGGCCGCCTCGGCCTCACAGGGTGGCGATGGCTATTCCTGGTGGAGGGTGCGCCGCCGATACTGCTTGGCATTTTCGCTCTGACCTATCTCACCGATTCGCCGGAGAAGGCGACGTGGCTCACGCCGGAGCAGCGCGGGTGGCTCGTCGGCGAGATGCATCGCGAACGTGCGACCGGTGCGAGCGCGGAGCGCGCCGACGTGAAGCGGTCGCTCATCTCCGGCGTGACCTGGACGCTCGCGCTGCTCTATCTGTTCGCACTGTCCGCCGAGCTCGGCCCGATCTTCTTCGGCCCGATCCTCGTGCGTGACGCGCTCGCGCTCGGCGACGCAGGCACGGGATTTGTGATGGGAGCGATCGGCGTCGCGGGCGTGGCGGGGATGCTCGCGAACGGCTGGCACTCCGATCGAACGGGGGAGCGATACGTCCACAGCGCAGCACCGCTCGTCGTGGTCGCCGCTGGATTCGCGATGATCGCAATTGGCGGTCCCGCGTGGACACTCGGCGGGCTGGTCACCGTCGCGATCGCGATCAACGCGTTCCTGCCCGCGTTCTGGTGCATTCCGTCGGCGATGTTCACCGGAACGGCGGCAGCCGCGGCGATCGCGCTGATCAACTCGATCGGGAACCTCGGCGGCTACCTCGGGCCGACGCTACTCGGCAAGGCGAAGGATGCGACCGGGAGCTACGCGACCGGCATGCTCATCCTCGGCGGTCTCGCGCTCGCGGCCGCGGCGATGACGATGTTCCTGCGAGAACGCCAAAAAGCGGAAACTCCGTGTTAACGCTTTTGCCGTTGATCACGACGCCAGCTTCTTCCTCGCATACGGGCGCACGAAGGCCGCAGGCGGATTGTGCGCCGTGGCGAAGTCGTAGGCCTTCTGGTAGAACTCCTTCGCTTTGTCCTTCTGTCCGAGCTTCTCGTACGTGATCGCGAGCAGGCAGTGGAAGAACGGATCCGTGGTGTTCCCCTGCAGCGAGATCGCCTTCGTGAGATCCGTTTCGGCAGCCTTCAAGTCGCCTGTATAGAGCGCGACGTATCCGGTCAGGTACGGATAGTACCGCTCCTGCTGCACGGCCATGGCCTGGTCGCCGTCGAGAACGGCACGGGCCGCCGCGACCTGTTGTTGCGCCTCGACTTTGTTTCCGCGGCGCGCCGCGAGACGGGCGAGCGCGTGCGTGAGGCGGAAGTCCCAGAGGCTCTTGGGGTGCGTCCGGGGCTCCGGCTCCTTCAGTCCGAGCTCGGTGCCGCGCCGATAGTAGCGTTCCGCCGTGTTGAAATCCCCGGCGTCGATGCAGACGCGCGCCGCCTCGTTCGCCATTTCGCCTTCCTGATAGAACGCGTTCTGCGGCTCGGCCTGTTCGCGCGTGACCCAGTACGCGATCACGAGCTCTTCGGACTTCGCCGCGCTCGCGCAGTCGCCGTCGAACGCATACGACATTGCGAGCGCACGCTGCGATTCGGCTTTGGCGGCCGGATCGGGAGCGCCGTCGATGAGTCTCTGCAGAATTGCCCGCGCTTGCGGCGTGGATCCTTCCGAGTCGAGCCGCGACGCTTCCCGCAGGCTGTCGGCGCGCGGCGTGCGCGGACCGCCGCGCTGTGCGAGCGCGATCGAGGGCGCCGCGAGCAGGATGAGAGCGGCGCCGAGCCGGCGACGCGAACGAGAGGACGATAGGGCGGCGTTCATATGCACTCCTTCAGAGACTGTAGATCGTGACCGACGTATCGTCGAACGTCTGCTTCACCTTCCCCTTCGGCAGCTCGTGTGTCTTCGCGTGCTCCACGGCAAGAATGCGCGAGAACTTCTTTTCGCGCCACGAGTCGATCACGCGATCGAGCATCTTGGAACCATAAGGCGGATCGACGAACACGATATCGTAGCTGTCGGGCCCAAGCGCGCCGGCGAACGGCAGCGCATCCCGCTTGAACACACGCGTCTGCTTCAGCATGCGAAGCAGTGCGATATTCGCCTTCAGCGCGTGCAGGCTCGACGGCCGCGTCTCGACGAAGTCCGCACTGCGTGCGCCCCGCGACATCGCCTCGAGTCCGAGCGCGCCCGTGCCCGCGAAGAGATCGAGCACGCGGGCGCCCTTCACATCCGAAGCGAGCTGGTCGAGCAGCCACGATCGCACGCCCTCGGCGGTCGGCCGCACGCGGAAGTCGTTTGGCGAGGTCAGGTCGCGCCCCTTGAACTTTCCTCCAACGATTCTCAAGAATCCGCCTGCCTCCTCATGGTCCCGGGAAGATACCGCGCCGCCGCTCCAGCGCGCCAACGAGTCAGTCCACCGGGTAAATTCGGCGGATGGAAATTGGCATGTATTCATTCGCCGAAACGACGGCCGACCCGGGCACGGGCGTGGCGGTCGGCGCGGGCCGCCGGCTCCGCGACCTCCTCGAGGAAATCGAGCTCGCCGATCAGGTCGGCCTCGACGTCTTCGGCGTGGGTGAACATCATCGTCCCGACTTCGCCGCCTCCTCGCCGGCCGTGGTGCTGGCGGCCGCCGCGGCACGCACGAAGCGCATCCGTCTCACGAGCGCCGTGACGGTGCTCAGCTCCGACGATCCGGTGCGCGTGTTCCAGGACTTCACGACCATCGACCTGATCTCGGGCGGGCGCGCAGAGATCATGGCCGGCCGCGGATCGTTCATCGAGTCGTTCCCGCTGTTCGGGTACGATCTCGATGACTACAACGAGCTGTTCGACGAGAAACTCGATCTGCTCATCAAGCTCCGCGAGAATTCGCGGGTGACGTGGGCCGGACGGCATCGCGCGCCGCTGAGGGATCTCGGCGTGTATCCACGGCCGGAACGCGAGATTCCGCTCTGGATCGCGGCCGGCGGCTCGCCGGAGTCGATGGTTCGGGCCGGCACGCTCGGCCTGCCGATGGCGCTCGCGATCATCGGCGGCGAACCCGAGCGATTCGTGCCACTCGTGGATCTCTATCGCGAGGCCGCCACTCGCGCGGGGCACGACCCGATCCCGCCGGTGAGCATCAACTCGCACGGCTGGATCGCGGACGATTCACAGCAGGCCGCCGACGAGTCGTATCCGTCGTTCGCGGAGGTGATGAACCGCATCGGCCGCGAACGCGGCTTCCCCCAGCTCACCCGCGCGCGCTTCGAGACCGATCGCGGTCCGCGCGGATCGCAGCTCGTCGGCAGCCCGCAACAGGTGACCGAGAAGATCCTCTACGAACGCGAACTGTTCGGCAACGATCGCTTCCTGCTGCAGATGACCGTGGGCGCGATGCCGCACGCGAAGGTGATGCACGCGATCGAGCTGCTGGGCACCGTGGTCGCGCCGGCGGTGCGGAAGGCGACGGCGGCAGCTACTTAGGCTTGCGCAGCCGCATCAGTCCCTCCTGCGCAACCGAAGCAACGAGATCGCCGGCGCGCGAGTAGACCGCGCCGCGCACGAATCCGCGCGCGCCCGTCGCCACCGGACTGTCCATCGAGTAGAGCAGCCACTCGTCCGCGCGGAACGGGCGGTGCAGCCAGAGCGAATGATCGAGCGAGGCGAGCTGCAGTCCGCGCGTGCGGTATCCTATGCCGTGTGGTTGCAGCGCCGTGGTGAGCAATCCGTAGTCCGACGCGTACGCCAGGATCGCCTGGTGGATCCAAGGGTCCGGCGGCAGCGCGCCGATCACGCGGAACCACACGTGTCGCGTCGGCTCGCGCGGCTCGGGATTGAACGGATTGAGGGGAGCCACAGGGCGGAAATCGATCGGCCGGTCCTGGGTTATCACCGGCCGGAGGGGTTCCGGGATCTGGTCCGCCATCTCGCGAATGAGGCTCAGCTCCGGCGCGAGCGTCTCGGGATCGGGAACCATCGGCATCGCCGGCTGGTGCGAGAATCCTTCCTCGGTGATGTGAAACGACGCCGAGAGATTGAAGATCGCCTGTCCGTGCTGGATCGCCGTGACGCGCCGGGTGGTGAAGCTCGACCCGTCGCGCAGCCGGTCGACGAAATACACGATCGGCGCGCTGAGATCGCCGGGGAGAATGAAATACCCGTGCGCCGAGTGCGCCTCGCGCTCGCCATCCACCGTGCGGCGCGCGGCCACCAGCGCCTGCGCGAACACCTGACCGCCGAATACGCGGCCGGTGCCGAGGTCGCGGTTCTGGCCGCGATAGATGTTGACCTCGAGGGGTTCGAGGTCGAGGAGGGCCAGGAGGGCTTCGGTAGATCCGGACATGGGAGAACTATACCCAAATCGACGACGGACAAACTCAACAAAAGGCTGACAGCTGCCGTCCGAGAGCGTTTAGTTTGCTGTATGCCCACTCCGTCTCCATATCGCTCTCTCCCCGCCGAGCGCCGTCAATCGCTCGTCCTCCACGCGATATCCATCTCCCGCGAGGCCCGCGCGCTCTACACCCAGCGCCTCATCTCCCGCGGCGGCGGATTCCGTGCCGTCACGCTGAACTCCTGGCCCGCGGACAAGCTCGCCCGTGAGATCGTGCGAATGAAAGCCGAACAGCCGCAGGATGAGCTCGACCTGCTGCACTTGCTCTACGTCCAGCTCGAGCCGATGATCCAGATCGACTTCCTCGATGCCGCCGGTGTCGCGCACGAGAAAGGCGTGATGCCCGATGACCTGCAGCCGCCATTCGCGGACGAAGCGGCCGTCAGGCTGGCCTCGGCCAAGGTTCTGGAACAACATGGAGCGGACGGCGCGCGTTATCTGCACACACTGGCGCGCTACAGCGCCACGGGCTGGCCCGGAATTGACGCGGTGGTGGAGAAGCTCAACACGTAATCCCCTGGAGTTGATGCCCACATGACCATTCTTCGCAGGCTCTCGCTCGCAGCCGCCGCCGCGACCTTCGCGGCGCTTCCGCTCGCCGCCCAAGGTGCAGGCGCCGGTGCGTCGTCCGATCCGAACATCGCGCGCATCTGGCGTCTCGGAATGGACAGCTCGCACGTGAAGCAGCTCGCACAGGCGCTGTTCGACTCCGTCGGACCGCGCCTCACCGGCAGCCCCGGCATTCTCGCGGCGAGCAACTGGGCGATCAACCAGTACAAGTCGTGGGGCATCGACGCGAAACGCGAGAACTACGGCACGTGGCGCGGCTGGCGCCGCGGCACCTCGCACATCGACCTCATCAGCCCGCGCGTGCGGACGCTCGACGGCACGATGCTGGCGTGGAGTCCCGGCACGAACGGCAAGCCCGTCAACGCCGAGGTGGTCGTGCTGCCGCGGTTCAACGACAGCACCGAGTTCGTGAAATGGCTGCCGCAGGCGAAGGGCAAGATCGTGATGGTCTCGCCGGCGTGGCCGACGTGCCGTCCTTCCGAAGACTGGTTCCGGTGGTCGACACCAGAATCGATGGCGCGCATAGATACGGAGATCGCGCTCATGCAGCGTGATTGGGCGGCCATCACGGGCCCCGATGGAAAGCCCGACAGCACGAAGCTCTATCGCGGCACCGGCTACTCGCTCTCGCTCGGCACCGGTACGCTTGGCATGCGGCTCGAGAAGGCCGGCGTGCTCGCGACGATTTCCTCGCGTCCGAAGATCGCGGGCTTCCCGAATCCGTTCCCGAACGCGAACGCCGGCGGACGTGGCGGGCGCGGGGGCGGGGGCGGGGGACGCGGCGGCGCACCAGCGGGCGGCGCAAGCGATCGCGGCGGCGGTCCCGCGGCGAGCGTCGCAGCGGCAGCGGGCGGACGCGGCGGCGCGAACGCACCGCAGGGAAGCGGCGGCTGGGGCACGACGGAGATCTTCGAGACCTACAACACGGTCGCACCGGCGGTGACGCTCGACTGCGAGGACTACGGCCTCGTCTTCCGCCTCGCCGAGAACAGGCAGAAGCCGATGTTGCGGCTCGAACTCGACGCGCAGCTCCTCGGCGAGCAGCCCGTGTTCAATACCGTTGCGACGATCAAGGGATCGGAGAAGCCGAACGAGTACGTGATGCTCTCCGCGCATTTCGACTCGTGGGACGGTTCATCCGGCGCGACGGACAACGGCACCGGCACCACGATGGCCATGGAGGCGATGCGCATCCTGAAGGCGGTGTATCCGCATCCGAAGCGCACGATCATGGTCGGACACTGGGCGAGCGAGGAGCAGGGGTTGAACGGCTCGACCGCGTTCACCGAGGATCACCCCGAGGTGATGAAGGGGCTGCAGGCGCTGTTCAACCAGGACAACGGCACCGGCCGCGTGCAGTCGCTGTCGTCATCGGGGCTGAGCGACATCGGGCACCACTTGAAGACGTGGTACTCCAAGCTGCCGTCGTTCTATACGGACAGCATGAGCAGCAACGTGGTGTCGTGGAGCTTCAACGACGTGCCGACGGGAAATCCGGGCGGCACCGACGGCGCCGTATTCGCCTGCTTCGGCTCGCCGTCGTTCGGCATGGGCGCAGTGAACTGGAATTACAGCTCGTACACTTGGCATACCAACCGCGACACGTACGACAAGGTCGTGATGGACGATCTCAGGCACAACGCGACGCTGGCGGCGATGCTCGTCTATCTCGCCTCGGAAGATCCGGACTTCATCAAGCGGGATCGCTCACCGGGCACGTGGCCCGAGGGGTGGCCGGCGAACTGTGGGCATGTGCCGCGCAGCACCAAGCCGCGCCTCTAGAAATCTTGTGGACTACGGAGCCTCGGTGCGCCGCATAAGCGCATCGAGGCTCCATGGTCCCGGACCCGCCGCGGAGATGTAGAGCCAGATGAAGCAGAACAGCACGGCGGGCGTTCCCTGGTTCAGCACCGGCCAGAATCCGCGCACTGCGTGGCCCGTCAGATAGGCATACGCCATCTCGCCCGAAAGCAGGAACGCAACGGGACGCGTGAACAGGCCCGCGAGCAGCAGCAGCCCGCCGAACACCTCGAGAATCGCGGCGACGCCGATGAGCGATGCGACCTGCACGGTCGCGCCGTTCGGCATGAGCGCGGCGGGCCACGCGAACAGCTTGGCCGTTCCGTATGTGAAGAAGACGAACGCGGCCATGATTCGAAGGACGCTCAGAAAGTAGGGCGTCCAGGCGCTCCAGCGGCGCCCCAGATTCGATTCGCTCATTCCCTGCTCCATGCTCATACAGTGAGTCGCACGTGATGCCCGTCGCGCGTCATCACGCGCGCACCGTCGGAAGGTACTGATCGAGCATGCGGGAAGGCGGTTATGCCTTTCCCTTCCTCGCGACCAGCTCGATCTCGACCTGCGCGCCCAATGGCAGCCCCGCCACCGCCACCGTGGTCCTTGCCGGATACGGCTTCGCGAACCGTCGCCCGTACGCCCCGTTCATCGCCGGAAAGTCGGCCATGTCCGTGAGATACACGTTGCACTTGATGACATCATCCATGGAAAGCCCTGCATCCCCCAGCACCAGCTCCAAGTTGTCGAACGCGCGCATTGTCTGCGCATCGACGTCTCCCTCGATCAGCTTCCCCGTCTCCGGATCCACCGGCGTCTGGCCGGAGAGGTAGAGCAGCTTGCCCGCCCACACGCCCGGCGAGTAGGGCCCAAGCGCGGCCGGGCCGCGTTTGGCCTCAACATGTTTGCGTGGCATCTGATTCATCCTTGAGCGGATCGCTCGCGAGAGTGGCGTTTCTTCACCACAATTATAACGGTCACGCACCATCGGTCGTCCATCTTCCATCTTCCATCTTCCATCTTCCATCTTCCATCTTCCATCTAAGGGGTATTCCGTGCGTATCGATCGTCGTCGCTTTCTCGAAACCGCCGCGCTCGGCGCCGGTTCCCTCGCCCTGGCGTGTAACGCGAACGGAACCACGAGCGGTGCAGCTGGCGGCACCGGAGAACTCCCCGATGTCATCCGCGCGCTGAAGCCGATGAAGGATGGCGTCGTCCCGATCAGCGAGGACGAGCGCAAGGGACGGATCGCACGAGCGCAGAAGCTCATGAGCGAGCAGAAGCTTGACGCGATCTTCATGGAAGGCACCACGAGTTGTTTCTATTACACGGCCATGCGCTGGGGCCAGAGCGAGCGCACGTTCGGCGTAGTGATCCCCGCGAACGGCGCGATCTGCTACGTCGCGCCCGGCTTCGAGGAGGACCGCCTCCGCGAGCAGCTCAAGCCCGCGTTCGGCAATGAGGTGCGCGTGTGGCAGGAGGACGAGAGCCCGTACGCCGTGATCGCCGGAATCGTGAAGGACCGCGGCCAGAAGCACCACCGCATCGGCGTGGAGGAGCGCGTGCGCTTTTTCATCGCCGATGGAATTCGCAAGGCAGCGTCGGGCGCGGAGGTCGTCGACGCGACTCCGGTGACCGCGGGCTGCCGCGTGATCAAGTCGAAGGCCGAGATCGCGCTGATGCAGCGGGCGAACGACGTGACGATCGCTGCGTACAAGGCCGGCCTCAAGACCATGCGTGACGGGATGCCGCAGGACGAACTCCAGCACAACATCATGGCCGGGTTCACCGCGCTTGGCTTCCCCGGTTTCGTGAGTGTGCAGTTCGGCAAGTACACGGCACTTCCTCACGGCAGCGCCACGCCGCAGAAGCTGAAGGAAGGTGACGTGGTGATGATCGACGACGGCGTGCAGGTCGAGGGCTACGCGTCGGACATCACGCGCACGGTGGTGTTCGGAAAGGCGAGCGCGCGGCAGACGGAAGTATGGAACAAGGAGCTCGATGCGCAGAACGCAGCGTTCAAGGCGATCAAGATCGGCGCGCCGTGCGAGGGCGTGGACGCCGCCGCGCGGAAGGTGATCACCGACGCAGGCTTCGGCCCGGGCTACAAGATTCCGGGACTTCCGCACCGCACGGGGCACGGCATCGGTCTCGACGGCCACGAGTGGACCAACTTCGTGAAGGGAAACACGACGCCGATCGAACCGGGGATGTGCTTCAGCGACGAGCCGACGATCGCGATTCCGGGAGAGTTCGGCATTCGTCTCGAGGATTGTGTGTACGTAGCCGAGGACGGCCCGCACTTCTTCTCGAAGCAGAGCGTCGCGATCGACAAGCCGTTCGCGGATTGAGCTGAAGCCGGAAGCCGGAAGCGCGGAAGCCGGACACTTCCGGGTTCAGGCTTCCGGCTATTTCGCGGCCGCGAGCGTGCCCTTGCCGGCCGTGGCGAATCAGCATGCGCACGGAACGAAGAACTCGACGACTCCGGTCTCCACGGCATACTCCGCGCCGACGACCATGAGGCCGTTCTCCCTGATGAGCTGCTCGAGCACCTCCGACCCATGCCGCAGGTGATCCACCGAGGCCTTGATGTTCGCGCGTGTCGCCTTTTTCACGAGCGCATCCGGGTCGCGCGCGAGATCCGTCCCGAGCAGGCCTTCGACGGAGGGCCGCACGCGCTCGACGATCGCGGACAGGTTGCGCGACTGGTTCTCCGTCGGACGTCGCAGCTCCTCGAGCGTCGCCGCGATCGCCCCGCACTGCGAGTGGCCGAGCACGACCACCAGCCGCGTGTGGAATCGCTCCGCGGCGAACTCGACGCTGCCGACCTGCGACCGCGCGACGATGTTGCCGGCCACGCGAATGACGAACAGATCGCCGAGCCCCTGATCGAACACCAGCTCCGCCGGCACGCGCGCGTCGGAACATCCGAGTATGATCGCGAACGGCTCCTGCACCATCGTGAGCACGGGACGCCGGGTGTGGCTCACGAACTCATCGGCGCTGCGCAGGTGAGCCGTGAACCGCGCGTTCCCCGCCTGCAATCGCTCGAGTGCTTCACGCGCTGGAATCATCGGTCTCGTGTGTTCCTGATGCTCATCGGATGCGCGCGCGGGGCACCCCGTTCACGGTTGGAAAGCGCGGATTCATCTTCTCGAGCGCCGCCACCAGAATCTTCGCCACAAGATAGTTGCGGTACCATTTATGGTTGGCGGGAATCACGTACCAGGGTGCGTGCTTGCTGCTGGTGGCGGAAATGGCCTCGCTGCAGAACTTCGGGTAACGATCCCAGTAGGCCCGCTCGGTCAGGTCGTCGGTGCTGAACTTCCACCGCTTCTGCGGATCGTCGAGTCGCGCCTGGAGCCGCCGCCGCTGTTCGTCCTTCGAGATCGACAGGTAGAATTTCACGACTTGCGTGCCGTTGTGCACGAGCATTCTCTCGAAGTCGTTGATCTCGCGAAAGCGCTCGTCGGCCTCTTCGGCTGAAATGTCGCGGTGGACCCGCGTGACCAGGACGTCCTCATAGTGCGAGCGGTTGAAGACCCCGATGAGGCCCTTCGCGGGAACGTGCTGGTGAACGCGCCACAGGAAGTCGTGGGCGCGCTCGTCCGGCGTCGGCAACTTGAACGAAGTCACCTGGCATCCCTGCGGATTGAGCTCTCGCATGACGTGACGAATCGTCCCGTCCTTGCCGCCCGTGTCCATGGACTGCAGGATGATCAGCAGGGAGCGTTTTCCTTCAGCGTACAAGCGCTCCTGGAGCGGGTCGAGCTTCCCGATCCACTCCTGCGTCTCGCGGAGCGCGTCCGCCTCGCTCTCGAAAGAGCCATGGTCGTCCGGATCTACATCGTTCCAGCGGAAGCGGTGTCCGTGAGCTATGCGGTACTTCTTCATTTCCTTCATGCGGGCCTCGACCGTTCGTCAGGTCCTGAAGGTATCTCCCGGCGACGGCCGCGCCACCAGCGCGTTCGCCGAAGCCTCGATCGCATGGAGCAGGCGATTCACGCGTCGTCTGCTCGCCGGGCGATTCACGACCTCGAAACTCGCCGCCGCCTGCTCGCCAAGAAGGCGCTGCACGCCCCGCAAGCGACCATTCAGGTTTGCGAGGTGCGGCGAACCTTCCGAAATGCATTCACGCAGCCAGCGCCTGAAAAGGTGCGCGTCGTGGATCCGTCCGAGCTCGTCCTGCAGTGTCGCCAGCTGCGCAACAGCGGCGGCGGCCAGCCGCGCGACCCGCGGCGGGGCGAACCGTCCTTCCGCGAGAGGCTCGAGCGCGTAGCGCAATCGCTTCGCTGCGATGCGCGCGAGGTGCAGGGCGCGCACAGCACCCACCCGCTTTGGTGCATCCAGGCGTTCGCGCAGCATGCTGGTCATGTCCAGCAGTGTCTGCGACAGCAATTCCCGCGTCGCCGGCATCGCCCGGCGCTCGCCGGCGTCGAGCGTGACGCGGTAGCGCATCAGGCCGCGCTGCAGCTGCCCGGTGACGCCGGCGTAGTGACGCTTCAGTTCTCGCCGAAGATCCCGGTCGCCCGCGCGCCGTTCGCGACGAAGGTGCTGCTCCACCCACGCGATGCTGATTCGGTCCGCTCCCTCAATCGTGTCCCGCCGCTCTTTGATCCATTGAAGACGGACCTCCGCGTCGCGGCTCACTCCAGCCGCGTCCGCCATGCGGGAGAGGCGACGGCGAATCTTCGGCGAAACACTGTCGTCGAATACGCTTCCATACGCGCGAACGACGCTGCGCAGCCTGCGGAGCGCGACTCGAAAGTCGTGCAGTGCCTCGGTATCGTCGGGATCGTCGAGCCGCTTTCGCTCGAGGATCAGGCCGCGAAGCCTCGCGAGCGCGAACCACCGCGCTCCCTCGGGCGCCGGGCGGTCGAGCAGATCGGCGGGAAGCTCTTTCATATCACGCTTGCTGGCAGCCTCAGGACTAATACGCTGTTATGGCTTCCGTTTCAGCGAGTCCGCGCTGAAGAAACCGAGATCCGATGGTCGGGCGCTCGCCCGCCGTCTCTCTCACCATCAGATACTCCGCCCTGCCGCGCCATCAGGCAATGCCGGACGCACGCCACGCGGAAACCCCGAAGATCCGGGTTCGCGTTGATAGACGAGGCCCGAATCGCGGTTCCCGGCGAGCACGCATCCACCGAGAAGAAGCTGGGCGAGGATGCCCAGGACGAACCGTGGCTGAACTCCCATTTTGTCGCGCCTCAAATGGCCAGCGTCAGTAATTCCCCTATCAGTAATTCCCCTAAGCGTATCCCCGACTGCGAGGTCCGGCAAAAGACTCTAGGGTTCAGCCTATGATCCGAATCATGTTCATGAGGACGAAGAGACTATATGGTCAATAATGCCGCAGATAAGAACGCGCGCACGCTCAATTCGACGTGTTCGACGGCAGAGCAACTCACCGCACTGCGTCAGGCCGTCAAGGATTGCTACTGCGGGCTTGGTCAGGCCTGCACCCACTGGGAGGAGATGACGCCCGAAGGCCGGGTGGCTTGCTCCCGCGACAAACGAGCGTACGTAGAGGCTCTCTGGAGGAACGGCACCGCCGCCTGAATAAAGCGGGCTATTCTGCGAGCCATCATCGAGGTCCCGACCCGAATCGGGACGCGGCGTACCAGGCCTCAGGCAGCGTAGCGCCAAATCGCGATCAGGTGACAAGTGGTTCCCGCGAGCACGAACAGGTGCCACACGAAGTGCGCGTATCGCAGTCGCTCGGCCGCGAAGAACGCGGTGCCTGCCGTGTAAGCGACGCCCCCGGCCAGGATGAGAGCCAGACCGGCGAGAGACACGTGGAGCCAGAGTGGCCGAATCGCCACAACGAGGAGCCAGCCCATTCCGAGATAGAGGACCATCGAGAGCGTCGAATGGCCCTCCTTCCCCACCGTCTTCAGCAGGACGCCGAGAACGGCCAGCGCCCAGATGAGCACGACCAGCGTCCACCCCCAGGGCCCATGCAGAACACCCAACAAGAACGGGGTATACGTGCCGGCGATCAGCAGGAAGATCGCGCTGTGCTCGATGACCCGGAATACGCGCTTGCCTCCCCCGTGCGGGAGCGCATGATACAACGTGGAGGAGAGATACAGCACCACGGCACTCGCGACGAAGATGCTGACGCCGACGACGAATGCGGAGCTGCCGACGCGCACCGCGTGGACGATGAGCAGCGGGCTCGCCACGAGCATCGCCGCGAGTCCAACGCCATGACTGACGCTGTTGGCGATCTCTTCGCCAAGGGTTTGCCGGCGCTCGACGAGTTCCGCAGGAGGTTGCATGGCCGCTCCAAGATATCCGGGAGCGCCCGACAGCGCTCAGCTAAGGGCCATCCGTGCATCGAACGCCCCTGCTGTGATCCGCAACCCCGGGAGTCGGGTTTATTTCGGGCTCAACTGTGCCGCTATCGTCGCGAGGAACTCCCGATATCGCATCGGCTTCGCGATGTAGCCGTCGCAGCCCGCGGCGCGGATGCGCTCCTCGTCACCCTTCATCGCCAGTGCCGTGAGCGCGATGACCGGAATGGCCTTGGTCGCTTCGTCCTTCTTGAGCAGCGCCGTCGCCTGGAGGCCATCCATACCGGGAAGTTGAATGTCCATCAGGATGAGGCCCGGCTGTTCATCACGCGCGAGGGTCAGCCCGGCTTCCGCGGTCGTCGCGCCGATCACCGTGTGCCCCGCCGATTGGAGGAGGAAGGTCGCCAACGACATGTTGGCCGCGTTGTCTTCGATGATGAGAACTTTGCTCATGCCGCCGCCGTGACATCAGACATCGCTCGCCGCACTTCAGCCACAAAGTGGTCGGCATCGAAGTCGGCCTTCTCGATGATGGCCATCACCGAGCCTTGCAATTTCGCACGATCCTCGGCGGTGACCCGCTTGACCGTGACTATGAGTATCGGGATGTGAGACGTGTTGGGCTGCTCGGCGAGCGCCGCCACGACATCGAAACCGTTCACGTCCGGCATCATCAGATCGAGCACGATCATGTCCGGCAGCTCCCGCCGCGCGGTATCGATCGCGTCGCGGCCTCCGTACGAGCGCAATACTGTGTTGGCGAGGCCTGCCATGCGGACCGCGATGAGCTCCACCGCCATGGGATCATCGTCGACAATGAGGACCTTGAGCGACTTGCCCTGCAACACCGGAAAGAGCCCGAGCTCGACCAGCGTCTCGTACAGCTCCTGCCGGGAAATGGGCTTTTGCATGACCGCCGCGGCGCCGAGCGCGAATCCCTTGTTGCGATCCGCTATGATCGAAATGATCACGACGGGAATGTGCGCGAGTGCCGGCGTCTGCTTCAGGCGGCTCAGGAGTTCCCAGCCGTCCATGTTGGGCAATAGGACGTCCAGGGTGATCAACGCCACCGGCTGTTGCACCGCGAGCGCGAGCGCGGCCTCGGCGGAGGCCGCGTGCAGCACCTTGAATCCCTCCGCCTCGAGCTGCACCCGGATCAGATCCGCCGACTTGAAGTCGTTTTCCACGACCAGCGCGATGCGCGCTCCATCCGGCACGGGCGCTTGTGATGCGACCGGCACCCTGGCCGGAGTGATCCCCTCTTCTCCAACCGTCCGGAGCGGCAGCCACACCGTAAAGCAGGAGCCCTGACCCACCTCGCTCGCCATCGCCAAGGCGCCACCATGCAACTCGACGAGGAGTTTGACCATTGCCAACCCGAGACCGGTCCCCTCGAATTTTCGCGCCAGCCCGACGTCGATCTGGCTGAAAGGCTTGAACAGCTGCTCGAACCCCTCCGATGTGATGCCGATGCCGCTGTCGGTGACGCTGATCTCGAGAAACTCCGTGAACTCGTTGTCAGCCAACGGGAGGCTTCGGCCGGGCCAGGATCCGGTCAGCCGGCCGACTTCGGCACGCGGAACGCGGCCGGCGTGCAAGGTCACCTGGCCGTGCTCGACAGAGAACTTCACCGCGTTCGAGAGCAGGTTGTACACGATCTGCTTCACCTTGCGCGTGTCCGCCAGCATCAACCCCACGTTTTCCGCGACGTCCATGCTCAAGACGATATGGTGGGTTGCGGCCTTCTCCTTGATGATGGAGAGGCTGCTGGCGAACAACGACGACACGTGCACCGGCTCCAGGTCGAGGACCATCTTGCCGGCTTCCACCTTGGACAGGTCGAGGATGTCGTTGATCAGGGAGAGGAGGTGCGTGCCGCTCCCGAAGATGTCGCCGATGAACCCGCGCTGCTGCTCGGTCAACTCACCGATCAGGCCGTCCCTCAGCACTTCCGAGAATCCGATGATGGCGTTCAGCGGCGTTCTCAGTTCGTGCGACATGTTGGCGAGGAACTCGGACTTCATGCGGCTCGCTTCTTCGAGTTCCGTGTTCTTCTGCTGGAGTGCCTGCTCGATGCGCTTCAGCTCCGTCATGTCACGTGCCGTCGCGATCACACCCTGCAGGCTCCTGTCGCGGTCGTGGAACGTGGTCGCGTTGTACGACACGACCGTGAGCTTGCCATCCCTGGCACGCGCGGTGAGTTCGTAGTTCGTGAGCTTGCCTTCGGCGAGCACCCGGCTGATCGACGCCTCGGCGCGATTCGAATCCGTGAAATAGTTCTTGAACGGCGCGCCGATCAGTTCGTCGCGCGTGCATCCGGTGAGCGCCTCCGTCTGCTTGTTGACGTCGGTGATGATGCCGCGCGGATCGGTGGCCATCAGCGCGTCGATGTTGGATTCGATGAGGGAGCGCGTATAGAAGTGCTGGTCGCGCAGCCGCTGGTCGAGCTTCTTGCGCTCCTCTTCCACCTGCTGGCGCGCGGTGTTGTCGGTGCCGATCAACAGATAGCCGATGATGGCATCCTGTGCGTCGCGCAGCGCCGTAACCGACACGACCGCCGGAAACCGGCTCCCGTCCTTGCGGATGTAGGTCAGCTCGTAGATGTCCTCGATCCCGCGCGAGGCCTTGAACACCAAGGCCTCGAAGCCCGGCGTGATCGGGGTCCCGAGCTCCACGCTCAGCGCCTTGGCACGCGCGATCACTTCCTGCGGATCGGAAATGTCCGCCGGCGTGATCTGGTTCACCACGTCGGCCGCCGCGTACCCCAGCATCCGCTCGGCGCCGACGTTGAAGATCTGGATGACGCCCTTTGCGTCGGTGGCGATGCTCGAAAAGTTCGCGCTGTTGAAGATCGCCCGCTGGAGCGCTCCGGCCTTGAGCAGCTCTTCTTCGGCCTGCTTGCGCGCGGTGTTGTCGGTGCCGATCAGCAGGTAGCCGATGATGGCACTTTGGGCGTCGCGCAGCGCCGTAACCGACACGACCGCCGGGAAGCGGCTCCCGTCCTTGCGGATGTAGGTCAGCTCGTAGATGTCCTCGATCCCGCGCGAGGCCTTGAACACCAAGGCCTCGAAGCCCGGTGTGATCGGCGTGCCGAGTTCGATGCTCAACTCCTTGGCGCGCGCGATCACTTCCTGCGGGTCGGAAATATCGGCCGGCGTGATCTTGTTCATCACTTCGGCGGCCGTGTAGCCCAGCATCCGCTCGGCGCCGACGTTGAAGATCTGAATGACACCCTTCGCGTCGGTGGCGATGCTCGAAAAGTTTGCGCTGTTGAAGATCGCGCTCTGCAGCGCTCCGGCCTTGAGCAGCGCCGCTTCCGCCAGCTTGCGGGCGGTGTTGTCGGTGCCGATCAACAAGTAGCCGATGATGGCGTCCTGTGCGTCGCGCAGCGCCGTAACCGACACGACCGCCGGGAAGCGGCTCCCGTCCTTGCGAATGTAGGTCAGCTCGTAGATGTCCTCGATCCCGCGCGACGCCTTGAAGACCAGCGCCTCGAAGCCCGGTGTGATCGGCGTCCCGAGCTCGACGCTCAACTCCTTGGCGCGGGCGATCACTTCCTGCGGGTCGGAGATATCCGCCGGCGTGATCTTGTTCACCACGTCGGCCGCCGCGTACCCCAGCATCCGCTCGGCGCCGACGTTGAAGATCTGGATGACGCCCTTCGCGTCGGTGGCGATGCTCGAAAAGTTGGCGCTGTTGAAGATCGCGCTC
>JADGQS010000050.1 GCA_017881585.1 Gemmatimonadaceae bacterium
GCCGCGCTGCCGTAGCCGATGGTCGCCGACACGACCGGCAGGCGCCCGCCGTCCGCCACCAGGATTTCGCGCTCGGCGGCCTGCACGCGCAGCGCCAGCGCCTGGATGTCCACGCGCTGCCGCAGCGCGAGGCCCATCAGGCTGTCGAGATTGAAGACGGGCCGCTGGGAGGAGTCGGCCGCCGGCGATTCGAACGCATAAGTCAGTCGCGGGTCGAGCACCAGCTCCTGGATCAAGTCGACCTTGGCGAGCTCGGTGGTGCGGCTCGCGTTCGCCACGGCGAGACGCGCGGCCGCCGTCGCCGACTGCTGCTGGTACAGGTCGCCGATGTTCTTTGTGCCCGCCTTGGTGAATGCCTCGAGCTGGGTGAGTTGATCCTGCTGCGCGGCGAGGTTCTGCTGCTGCACGCGCAACAGTTCCTGCTGCGTGATCAGCGCGAGGAAATCCGTGGCGACGATGAACACGATCGTCTGCCGCGCGCGTGCCAGGTCCTGTCCGCCCGCGCGTAAGTTGAGTTCTGCCTCGCGCAGCGCGTTGATGTTCTGGTTCCCGTTGTACAGGGTGACGCCGCCCGAGAGGCCGACGTTGGTGTTGAGCGAGTTCGTTCCGGCGGATCCGCTCGCGAACCCTTGCGACGACTGCCCGCTCGCCGAAAGGTTCGGCAGGAACTGGTTGCGGAACTGCCGCACCGTGATCGAGTCGAGCGACACGTTGTTCCGCGCGAGGCGCACGGCGCTGCTCGAATCGAGCGCGAGGCGGATGGCCTCGCCGAGCGTGATGACGCGGACCGGCTTGGCGCGCGATGCCGTGTCCTGTGCGCGGAGTGGATACGCGGCCGGCGCGAACAGGGCGACCACGGCGAACAGCGCTACGATCCGCACCCGGCGCGGCGCCGACGATCGCCCGGATCTCGCGCGGAGCATCGTCATTCGTAGCGAAGCGCCTCGATCGGGTTGAGCGCGGCCGCCTTGCGTGCGGGATAGTAGCCGAAGAACACGCCGACTCCCGCGGAGAAGCCGACCGCGATGAGCACGGCCGAGGCGGGCACCGCCGTACTCCAGCCGGTGAAATGGGCGAGGAGCAGCGAGCCCGCATATCCGGCGATGAGTCCGCCGATTCCGCCGAGGATGCTCATCACGACACTCTCGACCAGGAACTGCGTCAGCACATCCGACCCTCGCGCGCCGATCGCCATGCGGATTCCGATTTCACGCGTACGTTCGGTGACGGACACGAGCATGATGTTCATGATGCCGATGCCGCCGACGACCAGCGATATCGACGCGATCGCCGCGAGCAGGCCGGACATCACCGACGTGGTGGCCGTCGCGGCAGCCGCAATTTCCGTCTGGTTGCGCACGGTGAAGTCGTCCGGGGAATCGCCGAGCTTGTGCACGTTGCGCATGATGTCCGTGATCTCGGCCTGAGCCGCCGGGATGTCGCCCGGCGAAAAGGTGCTGACGAGAATCTGCCCGAGCCGGACATTGCCACTCAGCCGGTTCTGCGCGGTGGTGTATGGCATGAGGATCACATCGTCCTGATCGGCGCCGGTGGAGTTTTGGCCCTTCACGGCAAGGACGGCACTGACGATGAACGGCACGTGCCCGATCTGGATCTGTGCGCCGACCGCATCCACGCCGGGAAAGAGATTTTTCGCCACCGTCGCGCCCAGCAGCGCGATCTTGCGCGCCGCCTTGACGTCGGTGTCGTCGAAAATGTCGCCCGACGTCACCGACCAATCCCGAATGGTGAAGTAATCCGGCGAGACGCCGTTGATGGACGTGCGCCAATTGCCTGCCGGTCCGATCACGACGGCCCGCGTCTGGATCACCGGAGAGACCGCCGAGAGCATCGTGCCGTCGAGCTTGAGCTGTACTGCATCGGCCGTCGTCAGGCGGTTGAATGTGCCGGCGCCCTGGCTGACCCCGCCCTGCGCCGACGAGCCGGGAGAGACTACGATGAGATTGGTGCCGAGGCTGGTGATCGACGCTGCGATTTGCGACTGCGCGCCGTTGCCGACAGCGACCATGACGATCACCGCGCCGACGCCGATCACGATGCCGAGCATCGTGAGCAGCGTGCGCATCTTGTTCTTGAGGATGCTTTGCCAGGCGAGCTTGAGCAGCGTGCGCTGTTTCACGCGGCCCCCACCGCGACGGGCGTAGCATCGGTCACGACGACGGGATCGACCTTGCCGAGGGCGAGGAGATCCTCCGCGGCGCTGTGCCGCTCGGTGACGGGATCGTCGTGGATGATCTTGCCGTCGCGCACCTCGACCACGCGCTTCGCGTACTTGGCCACGTCTGGTTCGTGGCTCACGATCACGATCGTGATGCCCTGCGCGTTGAGGTCCTGGAAGAGTGCCATGACCTCGACGGTCATGTGGCTGTCGAGGTTGCCCGTAGGCTCGTCGGCGAGCAAGATGGTGGGCTTCGTGACGAGAGCGCGCGCGATGGCAACGCGCTGCTGCTGTCCGCCGCTCAGTTCGCTCGGCTGGTGATCGAGCCGATCGCCAAGCCCGACCCGGCCGAGCGCCTCGACGGCGAGCTTTCGCGGATCGCTCCATCGATGTTCCCGATCGTACAGCAGCGGCAGTTCGACGTTCTCGACGGCGGAGGTGCGTGCGAGGAGATTGAATCCCTGAAAGACGAACCCGAGCTTCTGATTGCGAAGGTCCGCGAGCGCGTTGCGATCGAGGCCGTCCACCGCGATGCCGTCGAGCACGTAGTGCCCGGAGGTGGGGACGTCGAGGCAGCCCAGCACATTCATCAATGTGGACTTGCCCGATCCCGACGAGCCCATGATGCAGAGCAACTCGCCCGCGCGAACGGTGAGATCGACCCCACGGAGCGCGAATACCTTGTTCGTGCCCATGCTGTAGACCTTGGTCACGCCCGTGATTTCGATGACGGCACGGGCGACGTCAGCCGGCGCGCCAGGGCTCGTCACGGTCCACCCCGCCCGCCCCGTTGCGGTGTCAGCGGGTTGGTGCTCGGCGCGGTGGTCGATGCGGCCGCTGAGCCTGGCAATGCGGCCCCAACGATCACCTGCATCCCGACGGCGAGGGAATCACCGGTCACCTGCGTGCGCTGTCCATCCGAGATCCCGACGCGCACGTGGATCGCCTTCAGCTTGCCCGCGGGGTCGAGTGTATAGAGCGTTCCGGCCGAGCCGACGCCGCCGGTCAGGTTCCGCTTCGGACGGGCCGTTGCGGCGGCGCCGACCGGCGGGGCGGCGGGATTCGTCGTGTCCTTTGTCGCGGGATGTCGCACGGTATCGGACGGTTCGATGCCCGCGGCTGAGAGCTGGGCCGCCGTCGGTTTGTACCGCAGCGCGAGGTTCGGCACGGTGAGCACATTCGTCGCCGACGCGGTGATGAACAGGACGGTGGCGGTCATGCCTGGCAGGAGCGCGCCGTCGGCGTTGTCGAGCGTGACGACCACAGTGTAGTTCACGACGTTGTCCGTCAGCTTCGACTGCAGCCGCACCTGTCCCACGCTGCCGACGAAGGTGCGCCCCGCGTACGACTGCACGGTGAAGTTGACCACCTGGCTGTCCTTGATCGCCGCGATGTCGCTCTCGTCCACCGCGGCGAGGATCTGCATCTGCTTGAGATCCTGCGCGATGAGGAAGAGCTGTGGCGCGGAGAGGCTCGCCGCGACGGTCTGGCCCACGTCCACGTCACGCTCGACCACCACGCCATTGATGGGCGCGAAAATGTTGGTGTACGAGAGGTTCTGTTTCGCCTTGTCGAGCGTGACCTGCGCGGACTTCTGGCCGGCAAGCGCGTTGGAGAGCGCCACGTCCACCAGGCTGAACTCGCTCGCGCTGATGAACTGCTGCGCGAAGAGCGGCTGGTTGCGGTCGTACTCGGCTTTCGACTGCGCGTACTGCGCCTGCGCCTTCACGAGCTGGGCCTGCGCGTCGGTCACGGCCTGCTGCTGGAGCGTCGGGTCGATGCGCGCGAGCAGCTGGCCCTTCGTCACGCGATCGTTGAAGTCCGCGTGGATCTCGGCTACTTGCCCGGAGACCTGCGTGCCGACCTGAACGGTCTTCACGGCGCTGAGCGTGCCCGTGGCCGACACCGTTTGCCGGATGTTCGCAGTTTCGACGGTGGCGAATCGGTATGCCGGCGTCGTGTTGGTGCGCGACCGAACCACGAACCAGACGACGGCGATCACGACGATCAACGCTCCGGCGATGATCGCGATCCGCTTCTTGTTCACTGTCTTCACGATCGGCGCAGGCGGAACGGTCATCGTCACTGCCTTCACCATCGGCGCAGGCGGAACGGTCATCGCTCCTCACCACCGCGCGTTGCCGACGCGGCAATCGCGGTCGGCCGGCTCATCGTCAGCGGCGTTGTCTTCGTCGGCACGACGCCTCCACTCAAGGGCATGAACACACGTTGACGGAAGCTGGGCCGGAGGACGAGCCGCGGGTATCGCACACAGGGGTGAGAAGAGGCCTACACCACGGGAGGTAGGCGAAGAATGCCCTTGGCGTCGAAAACGATGTGATCGCTGCGGTTACGGTTGATCGTGATCGTCGGCACCGTCCCAACGTGCCGAGCGGCATCGGGCGCGCTACATTAGCGCATAGTGATCGCACAACTCGCTGCAGCCTTGGCCCTCGCGGGCGCGCCGGTTTCCGCGCATCGGATGCCGGCACCTCCGCCGCCCAAGGTCTACCACGGCCGCCGGCACCAGCTCGAGGCGAGCATTCCGCGATTCAACGCCGACCTCACCGTCGACGGTGTCCTCGACGAGCCCGAATGGAAGCAGGCGGCCGTCCTCACCGGCTTCTCGCAGTATTCCCCGGCCGACGGAATCGCCGCGGAGGATTCGATCGAGGTGCTGGTCTGGTACTCGGCCACGGCCATCAACTTCGGCGTCCGGGCCTTCGAGGCCCACGGCGCGGTGCACTCGACGCTCGCCACGCGCGACAAGATCGACTCGGACGATTACGTGCAGCTCCTGCTCGGCACGTTCAACGACGGGCGGCAGGCAATGCTGTTCGGCGTGAATCCGCTCGGCGTGCAGCAGGACGGCATCATCACGGAGACGGGCATTCTCCGCGGCGGGAGCGGATTCGGTTCGGCGGGCGGCGTGCGAGAGGCGCCCGACCTGAACCCGGACTTCGTCTTTTACTCGAAGGGACGGCTCACCGAGTACGGCTACGAAGTCGAGATTTCGATTCCGTTCAAGACGCTGCGATTCCCGCGGAGCGCCGAACAGAACTGGGGACTGCAGATCATCCGCAAGGTGCAGCACAACGGGCACGAGGAGGTGTGGGCACCGACGAATCGCGCCGCCGCTTCGTTCCTCACGCAGTCCGGCCGGCTCATGGGGCTGACCGACATGCACCGCGGGCTCGTGGTGGACCTCACGCCCGAGCTGGTCGAGCAGGCGACGGGCGCGCCGGCGGCCACCGGAAGCGCCTGGAAGTATTCGGCCGCGCAGCCGAGCGTGGGCGGCAACGTGCGCTGGGGAATCACCCAGAACCTGACGCTCAACGGCACGGTGAAGCCGGATTTCTCACAGGTCGAAGCCGACGTCGTGCAGCTCTCGTACGATCCCCGCCGCGCGATCGCCTATCCGGAAAAGCGGCCGTTCTTTCTGGAAGGCACCGAGCAGTTCAACGTTCCGAACACGCTGATCTACTCGCGCGACATCGTGCAGCCGGACGCGGCGGCAAAGCTGACGGGCAAGATGGCCGGCACGAACATCGCCTTCCTGTCGGCGCTGGACGGCCGCGCGTACTCGCTCGACCACGCCCAGCCCCTGTTCAACATCCTGCGCACGCAACACGACTTCGGCGCGTCGTCGCGGCTTGGCGTCGCCTACACCGACGTCGAGGACGGCGGCGACTTCAATCGCGTGGCCGACATCGACACGCGGCTCGTGTGGAAGAAGATCTACTCGGTGCAGGCGCAGTTCGCCGAGAGTTTCGACCGCACCGCGGGCACGTCGACGAACGCGCCGATGTGGTACGCGCGAATCGACCGTGCCGGGCGCGCCCTGCAGCTGCGGTTCCTCACGAACGCCGTCGCCGACGACTTCGTGACGCGGAGCGGTTTCGTCGCGCGCGCGGGCATCGGCCACATGAACGGGAGCGCGCGTTATGTCTTTTTCGGCGAGCACGGCTCGCTGCTGGAGAGCGTCGCGCCCGACGTCTCGCTCGACGGCACGTGGACGTACGACAAGTTCGTGCGGGCGGGCGACGTGCAGGACCTGAAATGGCATTTCGGCCTCACCGGCGCACTGCGCGGCGGCTGGCAGCTGAATGCCGCGCTGCTCGTGGAGACGTTCGGATACGACTCGACGCTGTACACGACGTATCGCATCGAGGAGCGCCATCCGGGCGGCGTGGGACTCGACACCGTGCGGTTCACCGGCACGCCGCACCTGCCGAACTTCGACTACTCGCTGAATCTCTCCACGCCGATCCTGAAGTACGCGGACGCGAACCTGAGCGTCATCTGGGGCAAGGACGACAACTTCTACGAGTGGTCGGGCGCGAACGTGGACATCGGGACGTTCACGCTCAACGTGCGGCCCACGGAGCAGTTCCGCATCAATTTCATCTACAAGGAATCGCGCTACCTGCGGCGTACCGACGGGAGCACGGTGGACGTGCTGCGGGTGCCGCGGCTCAAGGTGGAGTACCAGCTCACGCGATCGATCTACGTGCGCTACGTGGGCCAGTATACGGCGTTGCAGACGGACTCGCTGCGCGACGATTCGCGCACCAACGCGCCGATCCTGATCTGCACGGCGACCTGTGCGCGCTCGGCCGCCGTGAACAGCAACACGTTCCGCAACGACCTCCTCTTCTCGTATCAGCCCGTGCCCGGGACGGTGGTGTTCCTTGGATACGGGGCGACGCAGCTGGATCAGGATCCGTTCAGTTTCAGGGCGCTGCAGCGGACGACTGACGGATTCTTCGTGAAGTTGAGTTACTTGTTCAGGCTTTGATGAGGCGAAGAGCTGCGAGGCGATCAACGCCTTCCTCGTCTCCTCCCAGACACGCGCCACGAGCAGTCCCGCATCGCGACGCGTGTTGCACTCGTCCTGCCCGCGAAGGGTCACTCTCTCCAGCGAAATCCGCGCGCTGCCGGCTACGATCTTTACCGACTGTGTCTCGCCCTCCTTGAGCTCGACTGTCGGTCCGACCGTCGGTGCGAACCCGATGCGCAGTACGCGCAGGTCGAACCGCCCCGCATGCGGTAGCGGCAAATCGAATGCACCGCGCTCCGTCGTCAGCGCGCGCCGCACGAACGAAACGTCCTCGCCAGCCTCGCACCCTCGCGAGAAGACGCGATTTGACCGAGATTCCAGAATTACTCTCACGGGACCGCCGGCTATCACACCTTTACCCGTCAACGTTTCGCAGCGACCCAAGCCGGCCTCCGCTTGGCTCGGGGGCTTCTCGCTTGCCGTAGCGTACATGGCGCTCGCCTCGGTGGCATTCGGGCCGGCGCTCCGCGCGCCATTCGATTTCGACGACGTCGACGCAGTCACCAACAATGTCTCGATACGGAGACTCTGGCCGCCCGGCGACATGTTGCACCCGCCGGGATTCGGAGCTCCAGTCTCGGGGCGTCCCGTCGTCAACGTTTCGTTCGGGCTGAATTACGCTGTCAATCGCGCGCTCGGAATCGCGCAGAGCCCGGCTGCAGTCGCACCGAACGAGTCCATTGGGTATCACGTCATCAACATGCTGCTGCACATCGCCGCCGCGCTGTTGCTCGCCGCGATCATTCGGCGGACCATTCGATTCGGCCGCGTGCCGGACGAGTGGCGCGATTCGGCGGATCGCATCGCCGCGATCGCCGCAGGAATCTGGCTGATTCACCCGCTCCAGACGGAGGCCGTCGACTACGTCAGCCAGCGCACTGAGGTGCTCGCCTCCGTGTTCTATCTCACAGCGCTCTACGCTGCGATCCGCGCGTGGCAAAACGATCGGTTGACAGCGGGAGCGACGCTTTTCTCGGTTACCGCCGTCGTTGCAGCGCTGCTCGGAATCGGCTCAAAGGAAATTTTGATCACCCTGCCGATCATCGTGATGCTGTACGATCGCGCATTCCTCGCCAGCGATTGGACATCGCCGTGGCGCACCGCCTCTCGACGAAGCCTGTACCTGGCTCTCCTTGCGACGAGCGGAGTCTGCCTCGCACTCGTGGCTGCGGGCGCGCGAGACACGACCGCCGGATTCGGCGGTGACGTGACGTGGTATCAATATCTCTACAGCCAGGCGTGGGCGATCACGCACTACGTCCGCCTGTTCTTCTGGCCCGATGCCCTCACGTTTGACTACGGCCTCCACGTCGTAACCGGTCTCGCAGGCGTACCGGGCGCGATCCTGCTGACCGCAGTGTTCATCGCGACGGTCGCGGCGTGGCTCAAACCGCAACGGCAATGGCTCGGCTTTCTCGGCGCGTGGTTTTTTCTCCTCCTCGCGCCGTCATCGAGCTTTGTTCCGATCCGCACCGAGATCGCGGCCGAGCGCCGAATCTATCTCGCCCTCGCGGCGGTCATCGTGCTGCTGGTAGTAGCGGCCGAGAGCGCGCTGCGACGAATCGCGAGGAGCCGGAAGAATCGCGGCGCGGCTGCCGGCCCGGCGCGGACTTACGTGTTCATTGCTCTCGGTTTGCTCGTGTGCGCACTGACCGGCGCGTCGTTTCGGCGGAGCGCCATGTACGCCGATCTCAAAGTGCGCTGGCTCGACGGAATCGCGGCGACGCCTGCAAACGGCCGCGCATATCAGAACCTCGCGTCGGCTGAGCTTCGCGCAGATCCAAAAAATATTGACGCCGCCGACAACTGGCTCCAGCAGGCCATGACGATCGATTCGCTTTACGTGCCCGCATGGGTTCTCGACGCGAAGCTCGCCGCGAACCGCGGACGGCTCGATGAAGCCGTGCTCCTGCTCTCACACGCGCTCAAGCTGCATCCGCTCGACGCCGACGCGACGGAGGAACTCGGAAAGGTCCTGCTGCTGCAAAAGCACCCCGAGCTCGCCGTTCCGTATCTCAGGCAAGTCGCGGCGCTCAGGCCCAACGCTCAGCTGCTCACCACTCTGGGCGTCGCGTATCTCGAGATTCGCCGCCTGGACTCGGCCGTCGCGGTCCTCGAGGTCGCGGCGCGAATGGACTCTGCGCAGTTGCAGGCGCGCCGTCTGCTCGGCGCCGCGCTCATCGAACAAGACCGCGGCGCCGAGGCGCTCCCGTATCTCGAACAGGCGAACCGCCTCAAGCCGAACTCGGGCGTCGTGCTCGGCCTGCTGGGGATCGCCTACGCACAGACCGGAAAGCAAGCCGCCGCGGAGCAGTCAGCTCACGCGGCGGCCACAGCGGACAGTGCCAATCCAGTCGTTCTCGACTTTGCCGGTCGCGCCATGAAGGCGATCGGGAAAAACCGGGAAGCAACGGACTATTTCGCGAGGGCGACTGCCCTCAAATCAGTCAAGGCGCCTTAGCCAGATTTCCCACCGAGAACGCGAGCTTGTGCGCCTTGGGTGCGTCCGTCGCACTCGCTGTGTCGGTGTGCAACTGCTTCGCCAGCGCCGCCAGCGCATCCTTCCGCGCCTGGCCTGAAAGCTTCTCGGCGCTCGCCAATCCCGCGCGCGCACTCGCGATCTTGTCCGCCGCGTGGCCGTTGCCGCGTGCCAGCTGATCGAGATACGCGCGCGACGGCGAGAACGACGCCGGCCACACCATCTTCGGCTGGTCCTGCACGTTCAGATAATCGTCGTGCACCGTCTTCGCCGTGGTGAGCTCATCCGGCGAAATGAATGCGCTCGTTTCGAGATCCAGAATATCGAGCCCGCGCGCGATTTCGGAGCTCACGATGTGGCCGTTGTATCAGTACGCGGACCACGAGCCGCGGGTCACGAGCCGCTCGGCCGAGAGCGGGCCGCGATCGAAGTACGCGATCTCCTTCGGGTGCGACGCGTCGGTGAAATCGAACACCGAGATGCCGCCCTGATACCAGCCCTGCACCATCACGTCGCGTCCCGGAATCGGAATGAGCGAGCCGTTGTGCGCCACGCAGTTCTCGGTGGACGTCTGCGCCGCCGGCATTTTGTAATAGCTCTTGAACGACATCTGGTTGTTCGCGAGCGTGAAAATCTCGTCGGCGCCCCACTCCATCTTGTCGGTGCTGCGGCAGCGCGGCGCACGGCCGACGGGCTGTTCGTCAAGCTGAGCTACCTGTTCAGGCTATGAACCTCAGCGGCCGCCACGAGGGAGCGATGGGCGACACGCTCTCCGACCTTACCGACCGATCCGATCAGGGATCCTTCAAGCACAAGAAGATTCTCTTCGTGTTGATCAACAACGACGAGCACGCCGACTACCATCGGCCGAAGGACGAAGCATTACGAATCAATCCGGAGTTCTTCTATCGGCGTGCGCAAACCGCGGCGGCATTCCTGAGAGTGTTGGATGGGTCGCTTGATCGGGTGGAGCTGGCGAGGCAGCGCCACCACTGAACAAGCGGTGAGCGACGGGTGAGGGGCTCACAAACGGCGACGAGCGACGCGTGAGGGGCGATCTGGTGAAGAGCGACGTGTGAGGAGCGAGGAGACGTTCTCCTCACCCCGTGCGCGTCGCCCTTCGCCAAGTCGCCCCTCACCCGTCGCCCATCGCCGTTTTTCAGCGCCTCACCTGTCACTCGGCGCCGTCAATCGCGTCCGCTGCGTCCTACGGTTGCGTGTGTTTCACGGTCGTGATCGTAAGCGACGACGGGTACTGCGCCGAGTGGTGCACCACGTTGTGGGCCACCACCGGCTTCGTCTCGTCGTAGTTGCGACCGCCGGTGTTCAGGTTGCGGTCGAAACGCGGGAAGTTGCTGCTGGCGACTTCGATCCGCAGCTTGTGGCCGGCCGGAAAGTAGTTGCTCGTCGTCAGCGGCTGCAGCGTCACCTTGTACACCTTCCCCTTTTCCATCCATACGAGCGGCTTGTCGTAGCCGTCGCGGTAGCGCATGCGCTGGATCGACTCGTCCAGGTTGTACGCCGTGCCATCGGGGAACACGTCGATGATCTTGATGGTGAAGTCGGTGTCCTTGGCGTCCGATGACACATAGAGCGTGGGCGTGATCGGTCCGGAGACCTCCGTCCCTTCCTTGAATGCCTCGGTGGTATAGACGAGGATGTCCGGGTTCTCTTCCATCTTTCGCTGGTTCATCGCGCCCGGCGTGACCGCGTTCCCCTGGCAACAGACGTTTCCGCCGTACGACATCACGGGGTGCAGCGGATCGTACGTGAAGGCGTCAGGCTTGTCCGCGGCCGGCGCCGCGGGCGTCAAGATGCCATCGCCGGTGAGCGTGTTGGCCTTGCCGCCGCTCGCGAGGTAGAACGTCGTGGGCGTCGCGCCCTTCGGCGGCCACTGGTCCGCCGTCTGCCACTTGTTCGACCCCATCGTGTAGTAGTGAATCTTCGGGAGCGTGTCCATCACACCGTCGTTCGTGCCCTTCAGGAAACGGTCGAAGAACTCGTACATGATGTCCTGATAGCCCGACGCCATGTTGTTGAACCGCGCGTCGCCCATGTCGCGGTCGCCGACCATCGTGTGCTCGGTGGCGCGCGAGTAGCCACAGTGACCCGTGGGCGCGATGATCGCCCACTGCTGGTTCGCGGCGGCGCCCTTCGCCGTCTTCCGGACGATGTTGTACATCTCGAGGTTGGGACCGACCGAGACGTCGTACCACGACATGAACCAGAGTCCCGGCACGTTGATCTTCATGTTGTCGTGGTAGAGCCCGCCGCGGTACCAGGCCGGGTCGTTCGGCGCGCGCTTGATCATCGCGCCGCCGGTCGCGACCGGCATCGAGTCGGCGAAGATCCCGTGCGGTCCGTCGTGGTCGCTGATGAGGTTCGTTTCCGGCAGAACCCAGAACGCCTTGGCCCAGTCCACAGGAGGATTGTGCTGCGCGAGGTCGAATGTCTTCGACGCGCGGATGAGATCTGCTTGCGAGGTGTTGGGCGGGAACATCGGCCGGACCTGATTCTGCTCGCCCTCGAGCCAGTCGATGAAGAGCATCTGCACGGCGCCGCCGCGATACCAGTTGCCCTGCTCGTAGTACGGGCCCACGCGACCGACGCCGGCGCCGAATCCCTGCACGTTGAATGCGGCGTATCCGGGGTTGTTGAGCGCCACCACCGCGCCCTGCCACTCCGCCGTCGAGGAGCAGCCGGTCGTCCCGACCTTTCCGTTCGACCACGGCTGGTGCGTCATGTAGGTCACCTCTTCGTCGCCATCCGATGTCGGGGGGCCGAGGATGTCGTAGTTCCCCGTGGCAAAGAAGTGGCCGCGCTCCTGCATGTCGATGAACGCGTAGCCGCGCTTGATCGCGGTCAGCGCCTGCGTCATGTCGCGCGGCGCGCCGAGCGCGATGTCCCAGTAGTTGAAGTTGTATGGCGTCCGCACCCAGATCCCGGGATACTTCTTCGACGTGTCCTTTGGACGGTAGATGTCGGCGGGAATGCGCGTGCCGTCTTTCATCCTGATCATCACCTTTCGATCGATGATCGCGACCGATTCCAGCTCCTTCTCGATGTCCCAGCGCTTGGCGCGGAGACTGTCCTGATTTGCGGCCCCGCCGCGCTGCGCAAACGTGGGGCTCGCGGTGACGGCGATGCCGGCGGCGGCGAGGAACAGGATGCTAAGAACCCGCTTCATTTTCGTGCTCCCGTGGGGGGTGAGGTACGAATATCCCGCGTCGCTCACAATCGGTGGCTCCGGCGGGAGCGGCAGCGCACCGGTCTCATGGTTTGGATCCTTCACCGGAGCCATCCTTGGTCCAGACCAGGATGATTCCGCAGCCGCGATTCAGCCCGGCGTACTGAATCGGCATCGTTGCCGAGCCGGCGTACACCTCGATTCCCATCATCTCGCGCGGCGATGGGAGGAGGTCGAGGCTGAACGGGGCCGGCATCGGCACGTTGTCGACGTAGACGGTCATGAAGCACGTCGACTGGCCGGTCGACGTCATGCCGCCCGTCGCCCGGGCGCTCACGGGGTAGTAGATGTCCGCCCCGCCGCCGCCGGAGCCCTTCGTCATCGCCACGTTGATGCTGCTGAAGAGCCGCAGCAGCTCCGTGGGGAACGCGGGATTGTGCTTCTCGATCTGCTCCTGCGTCATGAACTCGCCCTGGCCTTGTTTGCGGCGATTTTCGAACTCCGTCATCCGGGCCGACAGCCGTTTCGCGGAGATGGTGACCGGCGCGAGTTCGGCCGGCGCCTCCGAGAGCGTGTACGAGAGCCGGAGCGTGTCGGAGGGCGATACTTGAAGGACCGCCGAGGTCGGGTGGAAGCCGGCGCGGCGTACGATGACGATGTACTGGCCGCTGGGGACGTCCACGATCCGGAACCGCCCGTTGAGGCCGGTGCCGACCTGCAGTGACGTGCGGAGAATGGAAATGCGCGCGCCGCGCAGGGGAACGAGACTCGTGTCCGTCACGAGTCCGTCGATCACGCCGTATCTGAGCGGTGCCCCCGCAGTGTCGGACAGGACACCGGGACGAACCTTCGCCGCCGTGGTGTCGGTCCGGGTTCCCGGCAGGGTGCGGCGTATCTGCTGAGCGGCGAGAGGCTCGCGCGCGACCACCAGAACGGAGAGCGCGAGAGCCAGCCGGAGTCGGTTCGGGACCATCATGAAAACTATGTCAGACTCTTGCCCAAAGGGAAAGCGAGAGCCGCGAGCCGCCCCTGTAGCGGCGACTCGCGGCCCTCACTTCTTCAAAAAATTCATTACCAGCACCCGCGTGTCACGCTACGGAGCGCAGTTGTTCTGTCCATTCGGTCCGAGAAATGCTCCGCTGGCCTTTGCCCGGACGAGACACTCACCCTGTGGAATCGGCGCCACGATGGCGACGAAGTCCTTGGTCGGTCCCGACGGGACGTCGAGCGGAAGCTGGCTGAGTCTCCCGTACCGCCGCATGTCCACCCAGCGGAACCCTTCGAACATGAGCGAGTAGCGCTTCTCGTACAGGATCTGGTCGAGGATCGCGGACGACCCCGAAGCCGGCGTGAGCGTCGACGGAGCCAACCCGCCCGAGTTTACGCGCGTGATGTTGAGTGCGGCGATCGCTCCCGCGGCGTCGCCGAGAGCGAGCTTCACCTCGGCGCTCAGCAGGATCAGCTCCTCGTTCCGGATGACGGGCACCGGGGTGTCGGAGGTCGGATAGATCTTGAATCCGATCGTCGAAGATGCGCTCGACGGGCCGGACGAACTGACGGGACCCTGCCTCGAGCCAAGTCCCGTAAGGATCTTGTTCAGGACGCGATTGTCCGTCGTGCCGTCGGCCTTGTTCTGTGCGTCGGTCAGGTACGACATGTGCGCGTACAGCGTGGTGTTCGTGACCGGATCGATGCCGTTGAGCACGTCGCCGGTCGCCGAGGAATAGACATGGTACACGCCGACGTTCATGTCACCGGCCATGTTGAGGAACGACGCCGCCAGCGCGGTCTGGGCTTTCGTCCAGTACGCCGCGCCGCCGCCGCCCGTGCCCGCACCGCCGCCGCCCGTGGCGTAGTATGCCGCGGCGCGGGCCTCGAGCGCACTCACGAACTTGGCGAATGTCGCCGGGGTGTCAAAGTTCTTGAACCCCGAATGCAGCGTGAAGGGGAACGCGCTGCCGCCCGCCGCGAGCGCGGTCAGGGCGGAATCGAACGACGCGATAATGTACTTATACGCCGAATCCCGCGAGACGAATGGCGCGAGCTGCGTCGGGTCGGCGAGGATCTGGGTCACCAGGCCGAGCGTGTCGGTCTCACTGATGATATAGAGGAGGTGGAGCGCCTCGAACGCCTTCGCATAACCCAGGGCCGCGCTCTTCTGCTGGGCGGTAAGGTTGCCGTTTGCGTTGACCGAGCTCTTGAAGTTGTAGATGTCCCGCAGCGCCGCGTAGTTCCACAACGCCGGCGTGAACCCGGCGGGATCGAGCTCCGTCTTGGCACCGACGGTAATGCCCTGCAGGTAATTGGTCGTGTTGCGGCCTTCCTGCGGTGTAAAGATGTAGGACTCGCGCCCGAGCCGGCCGACTTGCGACATATAGCCCGCGCGGCGGTCCCTCAAATCGGAGAGGAGCCCCGTGGCCGTCAGCTGCAGCGCGTTCGGATCGGCATTCGCTCCGAGGATCGTCGCCGAGTTCGGGTTGGTGAGTTGGAGCGGCTTGTCCGAGCACCCGGCGAGTGTTCCCGCACAGAGGGCTGCGAGAAGAATGCGGTTTCGCATCGAGTTTCCCCTCGACGAATATGAGACGGGCATCGTAGATATGGTTGACATGGTTTAGTACCCCAGGTCAACGCTGAAGAAGAACTGCCTGGACGACGGATACGGCCCGAGATCGATGAAGCGGTTGTAGTTCTGCGCGCCAAAGTTGTTGAACTCTGGATCGTAGCTCCAGTACTTCGACAGCATGGCGAGATTGCGGCCCTGCAGGCTGAAGCGCATCTCACGCGCTTTCGCGAGATTGGTCCATGACTTCGGCGCCGTAAAGGTGATGGTGACCTCGCGCAGCTTGACGTTGGTGCCGTCCGAGATGTAGGTGCGGATGTCGCCGCCCGCGAACGCGTTATAGCGCCACGCGCCGAGGGGTACTCCAGCAACCGGCGACGCCGCGTTATAGTCGCGCGCATTGCCGCCTTCGTCCCACAGGTTCTGGGTCATGTCGGACGTGAAGCCGCCGTTGCGCCAGTCGACCAGCGCCGTGAGCGTCCAGTTCTTCCAGCGAATCGTGTTGTTGAACTGGGTGGTCTGGCGCGGATTGGCGTCCGCGAGGATCGTGTCGCGCGTGACGAGCTTGGCACCCGGGAATTGCGCCAGAAATGCCGACTTGCCGCCGATATCGAGGTAGTGGCACGGCTTGCCGTCGGCGCCCGTCGTCCCAGCTCCC
This sequence comes from Gemmatimonadaceae bacterium, assembly GCA_017881585.1. Taxonomy (GTDB): domain Bacteria; phylum Gemmatimonadota; class Gemmatimonadetes; order Gemmatimonadales; family Gemmatimonadaceae; genus Fen-1231. Next base: position 15,904 of record JADGQS010000050.1, read on the forward strand.
GCAACCGGGATGCAGGTGAGGTTGGCATTGCCCCATATCAGGGTCGGCCGCGCTCCCTGGACGATTCGGTTGCGTCCGTAGCTCACGCCGAACGACCCGCCCGGCGCGTTGAACGACGGCACCGGAAGCTGGTCGACGTTCTGGACGTTGGCCTGGAACGTGGTCTTGAACGTCCACTCGAGGTCGCGCTTGCTGATGAGCGCGAGGGTGATCGAGGCCTCGAAGCCGCGCGTGGAGATCTGCCCGCCGTTGATCGTCTGGGTGCCGAGACCGGAGCTCGGCGGAAGCGGGTAATTGAGCAACAGGTCCTTGATCACGCGCTCGTAGTGCGTCGCCTCGATGCCGACGCGCTGGTTCCAGAACGCGGCGTCGATGCCGAATTCCATCTCGTTCATGGTCTCGGGCTTGATGCTGGCATTGCCGACCGTCCCGTTCGCGACCAGCGATCCCACACCGCCAATGCTGTTGCCGCTGGCGACCGTGAGGTCACGCCGGCCGTAGGGCGGGCGGTTGCCAGACTGGCCGACGCCGAAGCGCAGCTTTACCTCGTCGATCTTGTCGGTCCACTTGCTGAGCGGCTTCTCGAACCGATAGCTCGCCGAATACTTCGGGAAGGAGTAGTACTTGTTGCGGTCGCCGTTGGCGCTGGAGCGGTCCTCGCGCACGCCGGCCGAGAGCGAAAGCTTCTCGTCGAGCAGGAGGAGCTGCTCGTTGACGTACATCGCTTGGTCCTGGTACTGCTCGATGTTCTCCGAGAAGTTGTTGAGCGTCGACGTCGGCGCCACGATCGTGCGCGTCGGCAGCAGGCCCAGGGAGTTGATCAGGTAGGTCTGCAGATACTGAGTCTCCGCCGAGAGACCGACCGACGTCTGCGCGGAGTTCAGCCACCGCCAGCCCGGCGTCCACGTATGGACCGCGTTGGCGCTCTGGTTGAAGAAGAGGCTGTTGGCGTTGATGACCTGCGCGGTGCCAAGGAGGCCGTCAGCGGATTCGAATTGCAGGTAGCCCGGCGAGTATATCGTTCCCTGCTGCTGGAACCGGTCGACGCCGCCGAGATAGGTGAGCTGCACGGCGTTGTGCGCCGTCGCGAGGAGTGAGTAGCCGACCCGCAGGTTGCCGGTCTGGCGCCAGGTCTCCTCATTGTTGGTGATCGAGGTGAAGACGGCGAACGGATTGGCGCTGCCGCTGCCTCCACCCTGCATGTACATCGGGATGTACTGGCCGTTCGGCATTTTCTGCCGGAGGTCGTAGATCGCCGGAGAGTAGCCGAACGCGTAGGTGGGGCTGATGCCGGTGTTGTCGTTGCCGCCGATGCCGTCCTGAATGAAGTTGTGCGTGACGTCGATGCCGCCGCTGACGGTGAGCTTGTCGCCGATCGTCTGGTCGAGGTTGAGCCGGCCGGAGGTGCGCCGCGCGCCCGTGTTCAGCTCGATGCCCTTGCTCTGCTTGTCATTGAGCCCGAAGTAGAAGCGCGTGCTGCCGGCACCGCCTGACGCGGAGAGGACGGTCTCGTACGCGGGATCGGAGACGCTGTACAGCTGCTTCTGCCAGTCATACCAGGCGCATCCGCTGGCGGTGCAGTTCACCCTCGCCAACGAATCCGCCTGGGCACCGCCACCGAGCCAGGGCAGCACCGCCGTGGCGCAGCCGTCGTAGCACCCGAATCTCCGCGAGCTCAGGTTCTTGAGCATGTTCTGCGTGCCCATGCGCTGCGTGATGCTGAAACGCGTCGCGCCGGCTTTTCCCTTCTTGGTGGTGATGATCACGACGCCGTTCGTGGCGCGCGAACCGTACATGGCGCTGGCCGCGGCCGACTTGAGCACCTCGATGCTCTCGATGTCGTTCGGGTTGATGTCCGCCATGCGGTTGACCGTCTGGTCCTGGGTGGACGTCGTCGTGCCGCCCGACCGATCGATCGCGGTAAGACCCGAGCCGATGGATACGTCGGAAACGATGACGCCGTCGATCACGAAGAGCGGATCGCCGGAGCCGAGGATCGACGTCGCGCCGCGGATCTGCATCTGGACGCCGCCGCCCGGCACGCCGCTGTTCTCCGAGATCGAGACGCCGGAGATCTTTCCCGCGAGCTGCTCGTCGACCGTCTTGGCGGGCGCAGATGTTATTTCCAGCGCGGAGACCGACGCGATGGCCGTGGAGGCATTGCGTTTGTCGACCGTCGTCGCCTGACCGGTGACCGTCACGCCCTCGAGGAGGAGCACATCCTTCTCGAGCGTGAAGTCATGAGTGCTCGAGCCGGCGGCGATCAGCACCGTCTGGCGCTTGAAGCCGATCACGCGAACGAGGATCGATACGTCGCCGCTGGGAATTCGAAGCCGGTAGACGCCGTCGACATTCGTACGGGCTCCGGTTGCCTGGCCCAGTTGCGTGACGATGGCGTCAGCGACGGGCTGACCGCTTTCCTGGCTGGTGACCTTGCCGGTCACCTCTCGCGTCTGCGCCCGCGCGGAAAGCGGGACGGCGCAAAAGAACGCGGCGGCAGCAAACAGTAGTATCCTGCGCACGGAACCTCCTAAGGAAGGAAGATGTGGGGTAGCCTCGGCGCACCGTATGTGAAGCTGGCGGCGTCGCAAGCTACTTCCTCTCTGGCGACCAATACTGCGCGTGCATCCCAACGCTGTCAAGCAAGGGGTCCGCCGCACCGGTTACGTAACGGCCCGTTCTCGATCCTGTAGCCTTGAATACCTGAGGGAAAGGCCGCGCGTCACCGGCCGGGCCGGTGGCTTGCGGGTTGCACGGCGCCACGCGACGCTGGATGTTTCCCAGCCAATGCTCATTCTCCTCCAGGTCGCCGCGGTCGCCGCCGCCATCGCGCACTCGAGTCCCACCGTATACAACGGCCGCGCCGGCGAGCTCGCGGCTCGCGTGCCGCGCATCGACGCGACCGTCACCGTGGATGGCACGCTGACGGCGGCTCCCTGGCAGCAGGCCGCCGTGCTGACGGGATTCTCCGGGTATCTGCCCGTGGATGGCGTCGCCGCGGAAGACTCGACGGAAGTGCTCGTGTGGTATTCGCCGACGGCCATCTACTTCGGCATCCGCGCGTTCGAGGCGCATGGTGCCGTCCATGCAGCATTGGCGAACCGCGACGTCATCGACGCCGACGACAACGTCCGCCTCATTCTCAGACCGTTCCGCAACTCGCGCCAGGCACTCGTGTTCGCGGTGAACCCGCTCGGCGTGCAGGAAGACGGCACGATCACCGAGGGACTCGCGATGAGCCGCGGCGCGGCGTGCGCGACGTGCCCGTTCGGCATGA
>JADGQS010000163.1 GCA_017881585.1 Gemmatimonadaceae bacterium
CAGTTCAGCCGCGTGATGGGATGGAGGACCGTGATCGACCTGCAGTCGGTCGTGATCGCGTTCGGCTTTTCATCGGCGGTCGGCGTAATTTTTGGCGTGCTGCCGGCGCGGCGGGCGTCAGCGCTCGATCCCGTCGAGGCGCTGCGGTACGAATAGGCTCTGATCAGATCCGCGCGCGACGCAGCGACACCGCGTTCAGCGCGACGATGATCGACGAGAGTGACATCAGCAGCGCCGAGACTTCCGGCCGGAGCGACCAGCCAAAGCTCGTGTAGAACGCTCCCGCGGCGACCGGGATTGCGATCAGATTGTAAACACTCGCCCACGCGAGATTCTGTCGCATCTTCCGAACCGTCGCCTTGCTCAGCCGGATCGCGCGCGGGATGTCCGCCGGATCGGACTTCATCAGCACGACCTGCGCGGCCTGGATCGCGACGTCCGTCCCCGCACCGATCGCAATGCCGATGTCGGCCTGCGCGAGCGCGGGTGCGTCGTTCACACCGTCGCCGACCATCGCGGTGACGTGGCCTTCAGCCTGCAGCCGCTTTATGTGATCGGCCTTCTGCTCAGGCCGCACCTCGGCGAAGACGCGCTCGATGCCGACGTCGCGCGCGACTCGTTCGGCCGTGGCCTTCGCGTCTCCGCTCAACAACACCGGCGTGACGCCGAGGGCCTTGAGTTCCTTGACGGCCGCGATGGACGTGGGGCGTATCGCATCCTTGATGCCGAGCACGCCGAGTAGTTTCCCGCCGTGCGCGACGAAGGTGAGCGAGGCGCCGCCGTCGGTGAAACGCGTTGCTGCCGCTTGAAGCGACGAAACATCGATGCCGGCCTCGCGCAGGAACGCCTCATTCCCGACGAGCGTGATTGCGCCGTCCACGGTGCCTTTCACGCCGAGGCCCGGAGCGTTGCTGACTTCGCTCGCGGCCGGCACCACCATTCCGGGTTGCGCCGCGACGTAGCGAACCGTCGCCTGCGACAGCGGATGCGTGGAGGAAGCGGACACCGCAGCAGCCACCGTGAGAAGTCGTGCCCGGTCCACGCCACTCGCCTGCTCCACGTCGGTCACCTGGGGCGCCCCGAGCGTGATGGTGCCCGTCTTGTCGAGCACGATGGTGTCGATACGGCTCACGCCTTCGAGCGTCGCCGCGTCCTTGATGAGGATGTTATGGCGCGCTCCCAGGCCGGTGCCCACCGCCACAGCCGTCGGTGTCGCGAGACCCAATGCATCCGGACAGGCGATCACGACGGCGGAAATCGCAAACGTGAGCGATTGCAGGAAGGGCGCGTGCGCGATCAGCGACCACGAGAGGAACGTCACGATTCCTGCGCCGACCGCCACCACCACCAGCACCGCCGCTGCACGGTCGGCGATCCGTTGCCCGGGCGCCTTCGACTTCTGCGCCTTGTCCACCAAGTCAGCGATCTGTGCGAGAACGGTGTCGCGCCCAACGTGCGTCGCCTCCGCGCGGATCGGTCCGGTGGCGTTGATCGAGCCGCCGACGACATTGTCGCCGGGCTTCTTGTGCGCCGGAAGACTCTCACCGGTCACGAGCGACTCGTCGACGTCGGTCGTTCCCTCCACGACGCGGCCATCGACCGGAATCTTCTCACCCGGCCGCACGATCAGCACGTCCCCGACCTTCACCTCGGCGGTCGGAACTTCGCGCTCCGCACCGTCGCGCAGGACGCGCGCCATCGGCGGCGTGAGGTCGAAGAGCGCGCGGAGCGCGTCGGACGTGCCGCGCCGCGACTTCATCTCCATCCAGTGTCCGAACAGCACGAACGTCACGAGCATCGCCGCGGCTTCGTAGTACGCTGTCGGGTTGCCGATGATCGTCAGGTAGACGCTGCTGAGATACGCGGCGAGGACTCCCGTCGTGATGAGCACCGACATGTCGAGCTTGCGGTGCCGAAGTGCCGAAACCGTGCCGGCGTGGAACATCCAGCCACACCACCATACGACCGGCGTCGCGAGCGCGAGCCCGAGCCAACTGGAGAGCGGCGGCTGCACGAGCATCGGCACGCCGGGCACGTGACCGGCGAGCACGGCGATCGGCACGGTGAGGACAAACGCCACCCAGAAGCGGCGCCGAACGTCGAGCTCCATGGCCTTGCCCATTGCGGGGTCGGACATGTTATGGGCGCCGTGGCCGCCGTGATTCTCGGTCGGCACCGGCGGAGCCATGTGCTGTGGAGGCTCACCTATTGGCATGGTGTGCCCCGCGTGCTCGTGCGAAGCCGGGGTGGTCACCTCTCGTTCATTCCTTTCATGCCTTTCATGGCCGCCATCTCGGTTGCGCGTGAGCCGAGGGCGCGTACGCGAAAGAACACCATCGCGCCCACCGGCGTGCGCGAGCCGTACAACGCCTCCAGTGCCGATGGCACGCAGTTCAGCGTGCCGAGCGCGCCGAGTCCGAGCGTCATGCCGCGACCCTGGGTAAGCTCGCGGACATAACCGAGCGAGAAGGCGCCGACATCGAATGAGCGGCCCGGTGCGAATCCGGACGGCCCGCCCGTCAGCGCGAGATCATCCGCCGGTTTCTGCACGAACTCCGCGCGCGCAAAGACGGTGTTCTTCGCGTCGAGCATCACCTCGCCCTCCGCCAGCGCGCTGTTCGAGAGTCCTGGTTGATCGGAGTGGCCGTTCGCGCCCCACAGCAGGGTGGTCGCCCACTGACCGTCCGATCGGAGGCGCCCGCCGTTCTGAATGGAGAGCACCATGCGATGCATGGAGTGACCCGGGTCGAGCGTTTCCGGACTCTTGATGAATCCGTATGAAGCGGACAGACTCCACGCAGAGTCGGGATTGAACGTGACGCGGCCCGAGTACGAATCGAGGGGATTGAAGTCGAAGTCCCATCGATTCTCGTCCGGATCTCTGCCGTTGAAGATCGACCCTTCGACCTTCCAATTGCGTGTGAAGATTCCGGCCGTTACGACGCCGAAGCTGACGTGCGATGCGTCCTGCCAATGATGCCCGATCGGCACCATCGGATTGTCCATTGCCGACGGCCGGTGCATGTTCGCGGGCGGCCCGAGCGCGGGTTCTCCCGAAGGCGCCAGGTATAGCTCCACGCCGACGTCCGGCGTGAGCGCGCGGTCGTAGAGCGCGGCGACTTCCATGAAGAAATCATGGGGATGCTGCCGGTCGTGCAGTAGAAGGCCGTTGAAGCGCTCTCCGGTCTGCAACAACTGCGGATACCCGGAGCCGCCGACGCCGACGCGGTCGAGGCTCAACATCGAGCGCAGCTGTAGGCGGCCACCCGCCAGGTCGTGCGTCGCCATAAGCATCGCCCAGTCGATGACCCCGAGCTGCGAGTCGCCGCGCGGGCCGCCCTGATTGTCGTACTGAGCAAAAGCGGCTCCGTGCAGCATCAGATCCCAGTTGCCCGCCACGAAGTGATGCATGGGCTCCGACACGGCATCGGGGATCCATGCCGTGCCGGACGCGTTGCGGTCCGCCGGAACCCCGACGGTGCCGGTCATTTTCATACCGGACATCCCAGTGTCAGGCATGGCCATGGCAGGCATTTCCGTACCGGGTTTCGCCTTCCCGGGCATGACCATGCCGCGCATGCCACTGCTATCTACTGAGGGTTTCTGTGCAATTGTGGTTCGCGGAGCGAACGTCACGGTGCACACGCAGCTGAAAGCAGCGCGGAATATCGCTTCGCGGAAATGACGGCTTCGCGGCAAATCGACGGCGGTCGCCTTCACTTCTTATTCGACATCCGCACGATGGCCAGCACGAGAAACACGACCAGCAGCACTCCCACGATCGGCCAGATCCCGTATCCGCCCATCATGCCGGAACCGTAATTCATGTTGTTCTGCATACCATTGCCTTAGGAGACGGCCGGCGTATAGCCGGCTCGGGTGATCACGCCCCGAAGCGCCTCGGGATTCGTGATGGCGGGATCGTACTTGATCGTGGCTTCTCCGACTTTCACTTGCGCGTCCGACACGCCGGGACTCTTCGAGAGTGCGTTGCGGATGCTGTTCACGCAGCCGCCGCAACTCATGCCCGCGATCGGAATCGTGAGACTGTGCATGACGTCCTCCATTTCGCGAAATAGACCATGATCGACCAACTTGGGAATGATCGCCGGCCGTGCATCACTCGCACCATCGCACCGACGGCGTAGTTCCTTCGGAACGTCACCCGTGAATCGCGAGGGATCTCGCGCCACGATCGGGCGCCGGTAAGACCGCGATCTCCCGCCCCTTCCACAACGAGTAGATCGCCGGAATCACGAGCAGCGTGAGAATCGTGCTGCTGACCATCCCGCCGATCATCGGCGCCGCGATCCGCTTCATCACGCTCGCGCCGGCGCCTGTGGACCACATGATCGGCAGGAGTCCCGCCATGATCGCGGTGACGGTCATGATCTTGGGCCGCACGCGATCCACCGCGCCTTCCATGACCGCGTCGTACAGATCGCGCAGCGTCGGCTGATGGCCTTCTCGCGCGCGCGCCTGCCACGCATGATCGAGATAGATGAGCATCACCACACCCGTCTCCGCGGCGACACCCGCCAGCGCGATGAATCCGATGGCCACGGCCACCGACCAGTTGTAGCCGAGTGCCCAGATGAACCAGAGACCGCCGACCACCGCGAACGGAAGCGAGAGCATCACGATCAGCGTCTCACCCACGCGCTTGAAGTTGAAGTAGAGGAGGAGGAAGATGATCGCCAGCGTCGTCGGGATGACGACCTTCATCGTCTCCTTCGCGCGCAGCATGTACTCATACTGGCCGCTCCACGTGATGCTGTATCCCGCCGGCAGGACCACCGCCTTCGCGACCGCTGCCTGCGCCTCTCGCACATAACCCCCGATATCGCGTCCGACGACGTCCACGTACACCCATGCGGTGGGCTGAGCGGCCTCCGTGCGCACCACCATCGGGCCGGCCACGGCCTTGATGGTCGCGAGCTGGCCGAGCGGCACTTGCGTCACGCCGCCCGCTGAGCCGGAGCCGGCACCTCCCATCGCCTCGCCCGGCGAAGCGCCTGATGATCCACGACTATTCGCCACCGGCACGAGTATCGCCGCGAGTTTCTCGGGCGTATCGCGCAGTTCCTGCGGATAGCGCACGCGCACACCGTAGCGCTCGCGCCCCTCGATGGTCTGCGTGACGACCATCCCGCCGATCGCCGTCGCGATCACCGCCTGCACGTCTCCCACGTTGAGTCCGTACCGCGCGGCCGCGGCGCGGTCGATGTCGATGTCGAGGTAATAGCCCGAGACGGCGCGCTCGGCGAACGCGCTGCGCGTTCCCGGCACCTGCTGCACCACGCGTTCGATCTCGCGTCCCACGCGCTCGAGCGTGGCGAGATCC
>JADGQS010000051.1 GCA_017881585.1 Gemmatimonadaceae bacterium
TGATGGATCGGCACGATGTTCGGATGGCTGAGCTGTGCCGCCATCTGCGCCTCGCGCAGGAACTTCTCGCGCAGTTCCGGCCGCGCCGCGGCGAGCACGCGCGGCAGCACCTTGATCGCCACCGGCCGCGCGAGCCGCAGTTCGCGCGCGAGGTAGACGATCCCCATCCCGCCGCGCCCGAGCTCGCGCTCGAGCGAGTAGCGCCCCGCCACAGCCTGCTGGAACGCGATGAACTCCGCATCCGGCGCCGTCGCGCGAACCGGCGAGGGCACTTCGGGCTGCGCCAAGCGCGCAGGCTCCGACGGAAGCGGTGTGCGCCAGTTCATCCCACGTCCGCGAGCGCGATGTCGCGCCCGCCCTTGCGGACGAGGAACCACCTCCCGCGCACGGCCTTGTCGCGCGGCACCATCAGAGAATCCGCCGAAAGCTTCTCACCGTTTACACTTACGCCGCCCTGCTGCACAAGTTTCCGCCCGGCGCTCCGCGAGAGCTCAAAGGCGGTCTCGAGCACGTCGAGCACACTCAGTTCCGCCGCTTTCGCGTATCGGACACTCGGAATCTCCGCCGCGAGCGTCGCGTACACGTCATCCGCGATCGCACCCACGTCGATCTTCTTGTCGAAGATCACGCGCGAGACCTCCGCCGCCACGCGCGCCGCGTCCGCGCCGTGCAGCAGCGTCGTCATCGCCGTCGCCAGCGTCCGCTGCGCCACGCGCTCGTGCGGCGCCTTCGCGTGCGCGGCCTCGAGCGCTTCGATCTCCGCGCGCGACATGAAGGTGAACATGCGCAGGTACCGGCCGACGTCCGCGTCCTCGGCGTTGATCCAGAACTGGTAGAACTGGTACGGCGACGTCATCGACGGATCGAGCCACACCGCGCCCGCCTCCGTCTTGCCGAACTTCTTGCCGCTCGCGGTCGTGATCAGCGGCGCAGTCAGCACGTGCGCCTCGCCTCCCGCCGACCGGCGCACCAGCTCCATCCCCGCGGTGATGTTCCCCCACTGGTCGCTGCCGCCCACCTGCAGCGTGCAACCGTATTTCCTGAACAGCTGGAGGTAGTCGTAGGCCTGCAGCAACAGGTACGAGAACTCGGTGTACGAAATGCCGGTCTCGATGCGCGACTGCACCGAGTCCTTCGCCAGCATGTAGTTCACGCTGAAGTGCTTGCCCACGTCGCGCATGAACTCCACCGCGCCAACCTTGAGCAGCCAGTCGGCGTTGTTCACCAGCGTCACGCCGTTCGTGTTCGCCGACGCGAACAGCCGCGAGAGCTGTCCGTGAATCCGTCCGGCGTTCACCGTGATCTCGTCGGCGCTCGCGAGCGGCCGCTCCTCCGACTTGCCGGACGGATCGCCGATCATCGCGGTGCCGGCGCCCACGAGCGCGATTGCCTTGTGGCCGGCGCGCGCGAGGTGCACCAGCAGCATCGTCGGCACGATGTTGCCGATATGCAGGCTGGGTGCCGTGGGATCGAAGCCGCAGTACGCGGTCACGATGCGCCCGGCGAGGTGCACCCCGAGTCCTTCGGTCTGCTGGTAGAGCAGTCCGCGCCAGGTCAGCTCCTCCAGCAACGTTTCGCGCGTGGTCATCGTCCAAACTTAGACGCCGCCTCCGGTGCTGTCACTTCTGTCCCGTCCACCGTGCTTTCCTAACACCCCTCACTCGTCGCCATCCCCACTCCCCACTCTTGGTTAGTTTCCGCTCGTGAAGCTGAATCCCCGCACGCGCCGAATCGCCCTCATCGCGGGCGGCTCCGTCCTCCTCCTCGGCATCCTGACCGCTGCCGGCGGCTGGATGTTCGTCTGCCACGGCAACTCGTGCCCCTCGCTGGCGGGACTCGAGAAGTACCAGCCACGCCAGACCTCGCGGCTCTACGCCGCGGATGGCCGCCTCATCGCCGCCATCGGCACAGAGCGCCGCACCCTCGCGACGCTCGACCAGATCCCGAAGCAGGTGCAGGACGCGTTCGTCATCGTCGAGGACAAGCGCTTCTACTCGCACGGCGGGATCGACTTTCTGCGCATCTTCGGCGCCGGCTTCGCGAACCTGCGCGCGGGCGGCATCGCGCAGGGATTCTCGACGATCACGATGCAGCTCGCGCGGAATCTCTTTCCCGAGCGCCTCAACGCCCGCGAGAAAACGCTCGGCCGCAAGCTGCGCGAGGCGAAAGTCGCCCGCGCCATCGAGGCGAAGTATGCGAAGGATCGCATCCTCGAGCTGTACCTGAACCAGATCTACCTCGGCAACGGCGCCTTCGGCGTCGAGACCGCGAGCGAGCGCTACTTCGGCAAGCCGGTTCGCGACCTCAATCTCTCGGAAGCTGCGATGCTGGCGGCGCTTCCCAAGGGACCCGAACGCTACAATCCGCGCCGTTGGCCGGAGCGCGCGGTGCAGCGGCGCAACATCGTGCTCGATCTCATGCGCCGGGCCGGCAGCATCAGCGAGGCCGATGCCTCACTCGCGCGCGCCTATCCGCTGCGCCTCGTGCGGCGGAGCGGCGCCACCGGCGAGACGGCGCCCTACTTCGTCGAGTACGTTCGCCGGCTGCTCGACGAAAAGTTTGGCCAGGCGCTCTACGAGCAGGGCATGAAGGTCTACACCACGCTCGACCTCGACCTGCAGGGCTCCGCCGAGCGCGCGCTCGACCGGCAGCTCCGCGCCGTGGAGAGCGGGCAGTTCGGCGCGTACACGCATCGCACGTACGAGCAGTATCTCGCGCGGGCCTCGGGTTCGTCGTCGCAGGAAGACAACGTCGTGTCGCCCTACCTGCAGGGCGCGTTCGTCGCGATGGATCCGCGCACCGGCGCGGTGCGCGCGCTCGTCGGCGGGCGCGACTTCGATGACTCCAAATTCGACCGCGCGACGCAGGCCAAGCGCCAGCCGGGCTCCACGTTCAAGCCGATCGTCTACTCCACCGCGATCCAGAGCGGCCGGCCCGCGAGCTATATCATCGACGACGCGCCCATCGAGCTCGCGCAGATGGATCCCACGAAGCCGTGGATTCCGGCGAACTTCGACCTGAAGTTCGAGGGGCCGATTCCGATGCGCCGCGCGCTCTACATGTCGCGCAACCTTCCCGCCATCCGGCTCGGCATGGAGATCGGCGAGGAGAGCGTCGTGGCGATGGCGAAGCGCTTCGGCATCACGACGCCGGTGCCGCCGTACCCGTCGATCAACATCGGGTCGGCGGACGTGTACCCCATCGAGATGATCGCGGCGTATTCGACCTTCGCGAACCTCGGGATGCGAACGTCGGCGAATCCGATCATCCGCGTCGAGGATGCGAAGGGCAAGGTATTGTGGGCGCCGGAGGCCGAGCGCGAGCAGGTGCTCTCACGCGAAGAGGCGTGGCTGATGGTGGACATGATGAAGGACGTGGTGAGGAAGGGAAGTGCAGCGAGCGCCGTCTGGGGCGCTGGTTTCACGCTTCCCGCCGGCGGCAAGACCGGAACCACCAACGATTACTCCGATGTGTGGTTCATCGGATACACCGCGGATCTCGTCGCCGGAGTCTGGATGGGGCTCGACAATCCGCAGAAGATCATGGCGAACGCGCAGGGCGGACGGCTGGCGGCGCCGGCGTGGACGTCGTTCATGCGTGAGGTGTACGAGCGAAAGCCGTCGCCGCCGGACTGGCCGCGGCCGTCGGCGATCACCACTCGGGTGGTGGATGGCGGCACGGGGCTGCTGCATGGTCCGGGGTGTCCGGTCGAGGACGCGTACACCGAGTATTTCCTGCCTGGGACGGAGCCGACCAAGGAATGTCCGCGGCGAACCACCATCATGGGCAAACCCTAGATGCGGACTGACAGCTGTCGGTTGACAGCTGCCGGAGAACGACCGGGGCGACCGGATTGTGCGCGGTACAACGCTCGCATCGTGAGACCGGTGAGCGGGCCGGACATCGAGAGCGGCACAGTCGTTGTCGAGGGAGACATCATCACCTGGGTCGGGCCGCGTGCGCTCGCGCCTCCGGGGCGCGACGTGGAACTCGGCGACGTGATTCTCGCTCCGGGTCTCGTCAACGCGCATACACACCTCGATCTCACCGTCATGCGCGGGCGGTTCGCCGGGCTGCCATTCTTCGAGTGGATCCGGAAACTCACGGCGGCACGCCTCGATCTTTCACCCGCGCAACTTCTCGACAGCGCGCGGACCGGCATCCGCGAGGGGCTGCTCGCGGGCATCACCACCTACGCGGACACCACTCCGGGTGACGCGCCCTTCGAGGCGATGCGGGAACTCGGCGTGCGCGGGATCGCCTATCGAGAGCTGTTCGGGCCGGATCCGCGGCAATGCGAGGCCTCGATGGCCGGACTGCGCGAAGCGGTCGCCGCGATGCGGGCGAGAGAAACGCCGCTCGTGCGGGTCGGTGTCTCGCCGCACGCACCGTACTCCGTGAGCGACGAGCTGTTCAGTGCCGTCGCGGATTTCGCGCGGAGCGAGTCTCTTCCGATCGCCACGCACATCGCCGAGAGCGAAGACGAGTCGCAGCTCGTGTCGAGCGCCGAGGGCGCATTCGCCGAGTTTCTCCGCGGGCGCGCCATCACCGTGGAGCCCCGCGCACGCACGCCCATCGACTTGCTCGAGTGCCGCGGAGTGCTCGGCCCAAACGCCCTGCTCATTCACTGCATTCGCTGCGACCGCCGCGACATCGCCACGATCGCGCAACACGAGTGCGGCGTGGCGAGCTGCCCGATGTCGAACCGGATCCTCGGACACGGCGCCGCGCCGGTCGCCGCGATGCTCGACGCGAACATCCGTGTGGGTGTGGGATCGGACTCGATGGCGAGCAACGATCGCATGGACATGCTGCGGGAGTCGCGCCTCGCGTTGGGCAATCGTGCCAGCGAGCGCGAGGTGTGGGAACTCGCGACGCTCGGCGGCGCACGGGCGCTGCGGCTCGATCACCTCATCGGGTCGCTCGAGCGCGGGAAGCAGGCGGATTTTGCGGCGTTTCCTCGCGGAGCCGATCCGGGTGGGCCGACGCGCGCGAGTTTCGTCGCGGTCGCGGGGCGCGTGCTGGTAGAGGACGGGCAACTGTCCGGTTCTACGTGAGCGCGGAGAGGGTTGCACGCGGGTCATCGGTCGTTGGTCGTTGGTTGTTGGTTATTTGCCTGCCAAGAACCAATGACCAACAACCAATGACTTTCTACTCGTAGTAGTTCACCCTCCCTAGCAGTACCCCCGTACGCCTCATTACAGTTAAATGACTCCGATCGAGGAGATAAAGTGGCACACGGTGGAGGAAAGGGTCCGACCGCGAAAATCTGGCGTGATGGCGTGCTCGTAGACTGGGCGGACGCCACCATCCATGTACTCTCCCACTCCGTTCACTACGGCTCGAGCGTCTTCGAAGGCGTTCGCTGTTACGCGGGGCCGAACGGCGGAGCCGTGTTCCGCCTGCGCGATCACATGCGCCGCCTCCACGACTCTGCGAAGATCTATCGCCTGGAGATGAAGCACTCCATCGATGACATGGTGAGCGCGGTCGTCGATACCGTCGCCGCAAATGAGCTCACGGAGTGCTACATCCGTCCCCTCGTGATGCGCAGCGGCGAGCAGATGGGGATCTGGTCCAAGGACATTCCGGTCGAGACGTTCATCATCTGCTACCGCTGGCCGACGCTGCTCGGCGCGGCGGCGGTGGAATCGGGTGCGGATGTCCGTGTCTCGAGCTGGCGCCGCGCGGCGCCCGATACCTTCCCCACGCTCGCAAAGGCCGGCGGGAACTACCTGAATTCGCAATTGTCCGCGATGGAAGCGCGACTGGACGATTACGCCGAAGGCATCATGCTCGATTCCAACGGCTGGGTGGCGGAGGGCAGCGGCCAGAATCTCTTCGTCGTGCGAGACAACACGCTGTACACGGCGCCGATCTCCTCCGGCATCCTGAACGGCATCACACGCGACTCCGTCATGAAGATGGGCGTGGATCTCGGCTACGAAGTGAAGGAGATGGTGATGCCGCGCGAGTTCCTCTACATCGCCGACGAAGCCTTCTTCTGCGGCACCGCGGCCGAACTCACTCCCATCCGCTCGATCGACCAGCTGCCGGTCGGAAACGGCAAGGTTGGCCCGATCACCCGGAAGCTGCAGGAGCAGTACATGGGCATCGTCCGTGGTACGATTCCCAGTCGAACCGGCTGGCTCACGCCTGTGCCCGTGGCGGAGCCTGCAGCGAGCGGCCGCTGATGCTCGGCTGCCTGGCGCTCAACTCGTCGTTCGAACCGCTCACGATGGTGCCGCTCCGACGAGCGCTGCGCCTCGTGATTGACGGCAAGGCGGAAATCGTCGAAGCCGATCACGAGGCGCTCGTGCGATCCGAACGTCTCGCATATCCGCGGCCCATCGTGATCCGCCTCGCGAAGTTCATTCACGTGCCGCGCCGGTTCCGCCGCCAGGTCACGAACACCTTTCTCTTCGCGCGCGACCGGTACACCTGCCAGTACTGCGGGCGTCCGTCGATACAGCTTCGTCCGCGCGAGGCCCTCACACGCGACCACGTGGTGCCGCTCTCGCGCGGCGGCCTCAACACGTGGACGAACGTCGTGACCGCATGCAGCGCCTGCAACACGAAGAAGGCGGACCATCTCCCGGACGAATGCGGCATGCAACTGCTGCACCCGCCGGCGGAGCCGCACTTCGTTCACTTGTCGTGGGCCGTGCGGCGCCTCACGCCCACGCAGGCGAAGTACATCAGGATGTTCTACGGCGCCGAAGTGCTCCACCAGATCGAGGCCCTCGAGCATCGCGGCCTCGCGCACCCGAACCGCGCGTCACGGCTGAAGAACGGGTGAGGAGTGAGGAGCAAGAGTGAGGGGTGAGGAGTGAAACCACTCCTCACCCCTCACTCCGTGCTTCACCCCGCG
Source organism: Gemmatimonadaceae bacterium (assembly GCA_017881585.1). Classification (GTDB taxonomy): domain Bacteria; phylum Gemmatimonadota; class Gemmatimonadetes; order Gemmatimonadales; family Gemmatimonadaceae; genus Fen-1231. Next base: position 6,872 of record JADGQS010000051.1, read on the forward strand.
AAGCAGTAGCTGCATCCGTGTTCCCGCGCGCGACCCACGGCCAGCACGCCGCTCGGCACGAGCATCGCCAGCCGCCTACGGCACCTGGAACGCCGCGGTCGCCGCCTCGAACTCGCGCGAGTCTCCGCCGAGCACGCGCGACGCGAGATAGCGGATGGTGCGCGTGAGCGCGGTGCCGGGATTGCGATCACCATGGATCGCGGGCTCCAGCTCGCCCTTCAGCCAGCCGTTCACTTCATCGAGATCGGAGGCCCCGAGAATCTGGACGTCGAGCGTCACCCGATAGTAGAACCGCTTCCTCGATGGAAACGCCCTGATGGGCACGCGCGTGGGCCGAGCGATCGCGCCCTCGGCGTCCTCCACGCGATCGAACTTGCCGAGCGAGAGAAGACGGTCGTTCACGTCCTGAACGACCTGGTACTTCTTCTCCATCGCGCTATAGGTCACCAGCACGTCGTACTCCGCGCGGCGTTCGATCTGGTTGCCGAAGGTGCCTTCGGACCAGAGCGTGACCATGAAATGGAAGCGCGCGGGAAATCCCGCCGCGAGCGGATCGCGTGCGCGCGGACTCGAGAGCATGTCGGTCGCGATCACGAGCGGCCCGACCCGCGTGAGCTGATCGGCCGCCGGAAGCCTGACCTCGAGCGTGGGGGCCCGTTGCGCGTGCAGTGCGCTCCCACCCGTGAGCAGGAGCGCGACCGCGAAGGCCACGCGCAACGGCGCTCGCCGCACTCGCTAGAATCTCCGCGTCAGTCGCACGATGAAATGCGGCGCTTCGGAGCCGTCGCTCACCGCCTTCGCCGCGTATACGCCGATCCCGCCGAAGTCGACGCCGAGACCGACGTCCGTCTTGAATGACGCGAGCGGCGGAAGCAGACCCGAGGGATACGATGCGCCCCCGTCCTGCGGCCCCACGAACCAGCCGCGGCCGATGTCGGTGAAGAGCACCCATTCCATCCGGCCGTTCAGGCCGGGCCGCCACCAATCATCCGACGCGTCGTCACGAAGCGAGCCCGCGAACAATCGCGAACGGAGCTCGACCTGCACGAGCGCCACGCGATCGCACTGGCCGGGCGTGCCGGCCTGCCGGAAACCGTCCGAGCACTGCAGCACGTCGGGGGTCATCCCCGTCTCGCGGAACCCGTATCCGGGCAGCGTGCCGGGGCCGCCCAGCGACAGCTTCCGCTCGGTCGGGAGCTGATCGCCCGCGAGCCATCCGCCGGCGACGAGGCGCACGTTGAGCGACATGCTCGGCGCGATGCTGTTGTAGCGTCGCAAGTCGAGGAAGCCCCGCGTGTAGCTGACGTGCGCCGGCGACGTGGGGATCATCCTCAGGACGTTGTCTGGCGAGACGTACGACGGCGATCCGAGGCGCAGCAGCTGCCCCGCGCCCTGCTCGAGCTCACCCGTCAGGTACCATCCCAACCACGGTGAGCCGTCGCGATCGCGAGTGTCGATGCGCAAACGCGTCGTGAGCAGATGCATGTCCCCCGTATCCATGAACGGATTCGGCCGCCACGTGTCGTCGTTGCGAAACAGCGTCCACGGATCGCGCTGGCGGACGTCGCTCCACTGCTCGTCGCTGAGCGATACCGTCAGGTCCGCGTCCTTGCCGCCCTGCAGACGCACGAAGCCTTCGCCGCCGTGCCGTCCGTAGTAGTCGCGGAAGTCGCGATGCAGCACCACCGACGCGAGGCCGACCTCGCCGCTCTCCATCTGCCACGATTCGGTCGGCTCCACCAGGTCGAACGCGCGCGCGCCCACCGCGACGCCGATCGGCTTGCCGAACTGCACCTCGGCCTTCACGTCGTGGCCGAGCGTTTCCTCGCCCCACTTCACCGGGCTCGCGGAGCGCACCACGCCGAACGCCTCGATGTTGATCTTGCCCCAGGCAGGGAAACGCTGGAAGCGCGGGCCGACGACGAACGACCATCCCTCCACGCGATCGTACGCGCGCGACGCGACGTAGAAGAAATCCGTGTACGCCTCGCCGCGGCGAATGTCGTTCAGCACGTGATGCCGCCTCCACCACGTGTCGTCGTACTCCGGCTCGCGCTCGGCGACGAGGCGATCGCCGTCGAGATGATAGCGCAGCAGCTCGACCTGTTTGAGCGTCTCGCCGTCGATGCGGGCGCCGTCGGCACTCGTAACGCTGCCGCCGACGATCACGAGCTTGCTGTCGATGCGCGCGCCGCGCGCGAGGCGCACGTCGGCGTTGATCGCGACGAGCGAGCCCTGGATGTGCCCCGCGATCGTCACGGGACCGTTGAGCACCGCGACGTTGCCCGGGATCACCGACGAGGCCGGCACGTCGAACGCGCCGTTCATGCGCTTCGTCGCGGGTGCGTTGTAGAGCTCGACGGCCCCCTGCGCGGCCGGAGAGAGCCGAGCTTCGGTGCTGTCGTGCTGTTGCGAGAGCGCCGGCCGCCAGGCGGTCATGAGGAGACCGCACCACAGCGTGAGGGCGAACGAGAATTGCCGATGCGAGCGTTGCATCATTTCTCCCTGTGTGAACGAACCGGGCAGGTGAAAAGCACGATTCGTGCCACCGTGCGAGCCGGACAAGAACGGGCCGGCGTTACTCACCCGGCGCGGCGATGCCGAGCCGTTTCATCCTTCTATAGAGGTTCGGCCTGTCCGTGCGCAGGCGGCGTGCCGCCTCCGCCACCACGCCGTTCGCGGCCGAGAGGGCGCGCTCAATTAGGAGACGCTCGTACTCGTCGAGCGTGTCACTCAGCGTCAGTTCCGACTGGACGAGATCGGGGAGGGGCGGCGCCGAGACGCCGTCGCCCATTGGGAGGACCGCGGCGACCTCCGCGGCGCCTATCGTCTTTCCCGCGTGCAGGATCGAGAGCCGCTCGACGATGTTCGCGAGCTCACGAACGTTGCCCGGCCACCGGTGCCGCGCGAGCGAGCGGACCGCCTCGTCGGTCCACTCGGGAGCGGCCTGACCCGAGCGGCGGCGCAGCAATGCGGCGAAGTGGCGCACGAGCGCGGGAATGTCCGCGGGCCGTTCGCGCAACGGCGATACCGCCACGGGAATCACGTTGAGCCGGAAGTAGAGATCCTCGCGGAAAAGGCCTGCCTTCACGGCGCGTTCGAGATCGTGATTCGTGGCCGCGAGAATTCTCACGTCGATCCGGATCGGCTTCCCGCCGCCCACGCGCTCGATCTCCTTCGCCTCGATCGCGCGCAGCAGCTTGGCCTGCGCTTCGGCGCCGAGATCGCCGACCTCGTCGAGCAGGAGCGTGCCCGTGTGCGCCAACTCGAAGCGGCCCAGCCGTCGTTCCGTCGCGCCGGTGAACGCGCCGCGCTCGTGGCCGAACATCTCGCTCTCGACGAGATCGCGCGGGATTGCCGCGCAATTCACGCGCACGAACGGCCGCTCGCGCCGCGGGCTCTGCGCGTGGATCGCCGCCGCCACGAGTTCCTTTCCCGTTCCGCTCTCGCCGGTGATCAGCACGCGTGCATCGCTCGGCGCCACGCGCTGGATCATCGCGCGCAGCTCGCGCATCGAGGGGCTGTCGCCGACGAGCTCCCCGATCAGGCCGAGGTCCGCGCGCAGCGCCGTGCGCTCGCGGCGCGCCATGCGGAGCTCGAGCGCGCTCGCGATCGCGAGGAGGACGCCCTCCGGCGTGAGGGGCTTCTCGAGGAAATTCACCGCACCGAGGCGTGTCGCCTTCACCGCGTCGGCGAGCCCGGCGCGGCCGCTCATCATGATCACGGGCAGCTCGGGAAAGCGTTCGCGCAGCCGTTCGAGCACCGCCATCCCGTCCATCGCACCGGGGATCATGAGGTCGAGCAGCACGAGGTCGGGCTCGAAGTCGTCGGCACGCGCGAGACCGCCGGCGCCGTCCGCCGCGTCGCGCACCTCGAATCCCTCGGAGGTGAGCAGCGCGCTCACCATCCGGCGGATGTTCGGCTCGTCGTCGATGATCAGGACTGATGGCATCAGGCGTCGCGATTCGGGCTCACGTGGGGCTCAATGCTGCACCGGCGGAATCCTTGAATGCTCGCCTCGGTCGGCCAGCACTTTCGTGACGAATCGCTGGCCTTCGGAAATCCGCTCGACTTCGACCGCGACGCTCTCTACCGCGCGCTCGATGCGGTCGAGGCGCTCGGTGACGTCGGCGGGAATCGCGGCCGGCGGCGTGCCCCGACCTTCTATGCGCCGCGACCACGCGCGCACGAGCGGAAAGAGCACAACGCCGAGCACGCCAAAGACGACCGTAACGATCAACACGTCTTCGGTCACGGCGAGTTCCTCCTCGAGGCGTCCGGTCGCGGCAGCGCGCCCGCGTCCGCGCGCTCGGAGAGCAGCTTGGTGAGGAAGCGCTGGTTCTCGGAGATGCGCTCGATTTCTATCGCGACGGAATCGATCGCGCGTTCCATGCGTTCCAGGCGCTCGGCGGACTCGACCCGGGCAGTCGGCACCTTCGGCTGGTTCTCGATCTTCTTCGCCCATGCCTTCACGAGCACGAGCACGCTCGTTCCGGCGAACACGACGGCGAGCAGCGCTCCGATTTCCTGTGGTGCAGCAGCCATCATCCCTCCGTTGCGGTGTTACCTGCCGGGAAGATAAGGCGAATCTCCGTCCCCGACCCACGCGTGCTCTCCGCTTCGACCCGTCCTCCGTGCGCGAGCACGGTCTGCTTCACGATCGCGAGTCCGAGCCCCGTACCGCCCGTCTTGTCCGTCACGTACGGCTCGAAAATCGAGTCGAGTCGTTCCGGCGCGATGCCGACGCCCGTGTCGCGAATCGCGATCACGATCTCGCTCCCGGCACCGGAACTCCGGGCCGACACGTGCGCCGCGATCTCGCCGTTCGCACCGCATGCCTCGACCGCGTTCAGCAGCACGTTGGCCACCGCGCGGCTGAGCGCGTCGTGATGCACGTGCAGCAGCGGCACGCCGGGCTCCGCCTCCACCGTGTACGACAGGTGCGACGGCACAGAAGTTCGAGCGGCCGCCCGCATCAGGTCCGCGACGTCCACGTCGGACGCGGGCCCCTCGGGCAGCCTGCCGAACTGCGCGAAGCTGCGGGCCATGGCTTCCAGTCGAGCCGATTCGGTCGACAGCACCTCGACGGCGTCGGCGAGTTCGGGCGGCACGCCGCGTTTCAGCCGTTCCACCGCGAAGCGGATCGGCGTGAGCGGGTTCTTCAGCTCGTGCGCCACCTGTCGCGCCGACTCGCGGAACGCGGCGAGGCGCTCGGCCTCGATCGCCGCGCGGCGGCCCGCCTCGACGTCCGTCGCCATCTGCCGCATGCCGTCGCGCAGCAGGCCGAACTCGGGCGCGCCGCGCGCACCGGCGACAGCCGGAAGCGGCTCGCCGCGCCTGATGCGCTCCGTCCATCCCACGAGCTCGTGCAGAGGCCGGCTCAGCTGCCTGCTGAGGTGGCCCGCCGCCCGTGACGCCAGCAGGGTGAGCAGCGCGAGGCCCACGAGACCGGTGATCAGGAGAACGGGAACGAACCGCTGCGTGAGGAACTCGAACCGGTGTGCGTACGATACCGACGTGGCCACCTGCCGCTCGTGTTCCGCGAACGCGCGCTCATCGTCGGCCGACCGCGGCGCGCGGCGCGCGACCGCGAGCGCCTTGGCACCGCTCGCCGCCACGCTGTCCCACGCCGCGGTGCCGCTCAGCTTCGGCAGCAGCCACGCCGTGGTGCCGCTCCACGCGAGCGTGAGCACGATCGAGGGCACGAACGCGAACAGTGCGAGAATGAGAAACAGCCGGGAGCGATAACCGATTCGCTTCACTGACGGGATGTACGGGTGAGGAGTGAGGAGGGTTTCACTTCCAAGTTATGGCTCTCGTGGGGTGGATGCACCCCAAAAGGTGACAAACGCCTTCGTCCCCATTAGGTTACGGGCACGATGCGCCGAGCGCGTCGATGATCGCCGCGGCTTAAAGCAACACGCAGCCCCGATCACCGGCACGTCCGGAGCGTCGGGAAAACGAAGGGGCAACGGCGTCTGCGCCATCACCGTCTCCCGGGTCCGCGGTAGCAAAGCAAGCAGAATACCGCCCCGGAAGAGCTGATGAGCGTGCTCGCAACAGCGCCCTTTCATCATAGTCCGGGCAGCTGCACTCGCAGCGAGTCCGCCGCGCCAAATGCGCGCGGCAGCAGCGCGAAGTGCGCCCGGCCAACGGCGAGCAGCCAGAAAACATGAAGTCACGTCATTCGCACATCGCGTCCACGCGCGCGCCCATCGCGCCCATGCACCGTGGTCCCCAGGCACACGCCGCCTCGTCGGCTCTCGGCGGTCCGCTGGTCCACGCGCCGAACGCCGCACTCCTCATCGACTTCGACAACGTCACGATGGGGATCCGCTCCGACCTCCAGACGGAGCTCCGCAACCTCCTTTCCTCCGACATCATCCACGGCAAGGTGGCGGTCCAGCGCGCCTACGCCGACTGGCGCCGCTATCCGCAGTACATCGTGCCGCTCTCCGAGGCGTCGATCGACCTCATCTTCGCGCCGGCCTACGGCTCGTCGAAGAAGAACGCGACCGACATCCGCCTCGCCATCGACGCGATCGAGCTCGTGTTCACGCGTCCCGAAATCGGCACGATCATCCTGCTGTCCGGCGACTCCGATTTCTCGAGCCTCGTCATCAAGCTCAAGGAGTACGGCAAGTACGTGATCGGCGTCGGCATCCGCGAGTCGTCGAGCGACCTGCTCGTCCAGAACTGCGACGAATACTACAGCTACAACGCACTCGCGGGGCTGGTGAAGTCCGGTGAGGAAACGGGCGCCGCAAAGTACGATCCGTGGGAGCTCGTCACCGAGTCGATCACGCGCATGGTGCGCAACGGCGACGTGATGCGCTCGGACCGCCTCAAGCAGGTGATGCAGGAGATCGACAACACGTTCGACGAAAAGAACCTCGGCATCTCGAAGTTCTCGAAGTTCTGCCTCGAGGCCGCGCAGAAGGGGCTGCTGGTAGTGACCAAGCTGGAGAACGGCCAGCTCGACGTCGCGCCGCCCGCCGGCGCCGACAAGAGCGCCGCGCCGGCTCCTGCGGCCGGCACCGCGCGCGCCCCATCCGCGCCCCGAGCGGCTTCGCCCGCCCCGGCCGCTGAAGGTGAAGAGCGCGAGCCCCGCGGTCGCCGCGGTCGCCGCGGTGGACGCGGCCGCAATCGCGGCGAGCGCACCGAAGCGTCGTCGGCGGATTCGGCGGCTTCGGCGGTCACCGCGGAGCACGCGATCGTCACGGCCGCGATCGACCAGTCGCGGATCGTGACGCCCGTGTCGCCGATCAAGGTGGTGCCTTCAGTGCCGGCAGCGCCTGCGATCGTGCCGGTGGAAGTGGCGCCGCAGGAGCAACGCGTGCCCGCCGGGCCGCGCGAGCGGAGTTCGCATCACGCTGCCGCGCCGCGCGAGCGGAGTGCAGATCACGCTGCGGCGCCGCGCGAGCGCAGTGCGCCGGCCGCGCAGGGCGATTCGTCGATCGGCGTCTCCGGGGTTCGCCTCACACGCGACGAAGCGTTCTCTCTCGTTCGCGATGCCGTGGCGGCACTCGCCGTCGGCGACGACGCGGTACCCAGCGAGCGCGTGCGGCAGAAGGCGTTCGCCCTCCTCGGTCGCGACAGCGAGAGCCTCAGCGAACGGAACTTCGCGCGCATCCTGCGCGACGCGCACGACGGGGACGTGGTGGACCTTCGCAAGCGCGGCGACGCGTTCGAAGTGGCAGCGGCGGCGAGCGTGGCGAGCGTTGCCGATCAGCTCGAAGTGAAGGAGGCGGCGCTCAAGGCCGCCGCCGCGCAGGAGAAGGCGGCGAACACCGTCGCCGTCCCGCGCGGCATGGGACACCGTGGCGCGCCGGCTCGTGGCGGTCGCGGCGCGTTCGGCGGCAAGGTTGCCGCACCGCCGTCGAACCTGCTTCTGCTCGGCGTCGTCGATGACTCGCCGGTCGCGGGCGCGGATGCCGCCAAGCCAGCCCGTCGCAGCCGCGCGCGGAAGGACGACGCGGGAACCGAATCGGGCGCCGCCGACGAAAAGCCGGCTCGCACGCGAGTTCCGCGTCCCAGGAAGCCCAGCACCACGGCGTGACGCGTCGGCCGCTGCCGGCGGCGTTCTACGCGCGCCAAACGGAACTCGTGGCGCGCGAGTTGCTGGGCGCGGTGCTCGAATGCACCGTGAACGGCACGCGCTGCCGCGGCAGGATAGTCGAGACCGAGGCGTATACGGGCGAGGAGGATCTTGCCTGCCACGCGGCGGCGGGCCGTACGGCGCGCACGGAGGTGCTGTACGGGCCGGCGGGGCGCGCGTATGTGTACTTCATCTACGGCATGCATTGGTGCGTCAACGCGGTCACGCGGCGCGCCGGGATGCCCAGCGCCGTGCTCATCCGCGCGGTCGAACCGCTCGAGGGAATCGAGGCGATGCGGCGGCGGCGCCATGGGCGGCCCGACCGCGAGCTGACCAACGGGCCTGCGAAGCTGTGCGAGGCGTTCGGGATCACCGGGCCGCGGCATCACGGGGCATCGCTGATTTCGTCGCCGTTGCGGATCCTCGAGGGGGAGCCGGTGCGGGATGAGGATGTCGCCGTTACGCCGCGGATCGGAATCGTCAAGGCGGCTTCGGATCCGCTTCGATGGATCGTGAGGTCGAGCGCGTTCGTTTCAGGGCGGAGACCGAGAAGAGATGAGACGTGAGATGAATCCGGGATGCGGAAGTTCGACCCGATGCAGGATGCAGAAGAGGAATGCGGGATGCCGGTCAAGAGATGAGAGCTGAGTTTGAATGTGGAATGCGAAAAGGGCGCGAACTCGGTGTGAGTCGCGCCCTTGGTCGTTTCGTATCCCGCATCCCGCGTCCCCCTCAAATCTCATCTCTTGACCGGCATCCCGCATTCCTCTTCTGCATCCTGCATCACGGCTACCACTTCTCGATCGACGTCCCAAGGTTGTACCTGAGCCCCAGCGCCCAAATCGTGGTGAATCCCGTGCCGTTCAGGTACCAGTCCGACTTCCCCTGCGTCGGCATCACCGTGAACTGCGCGAACGGCGCAAACCGCTTGTAGACGTACATCAGGCCTACGTTGCCGAACGCCTTGCCCATCGAACGCGCGTTGACGATCGCCTTATTGTTTGAGTCCGCCGCTGCCTGCGTCGGGAACGTATTGCACCCGGAGCAAGTCCTGAGCGCCGCGGAATTGATGAAGTTGAACGAGTATCCGACGCCGACGTACGGCTTGAACGCCCGGTACTCGGGCGTGAAGATCATCAGCGCGAAGCCGAGCCGGCGCATGTCGTTGATGTTCACCGCGAGCGGTGCCGCGCCGGTGGGGCTGCCGATCGACGAACTCGTGCTGAAGTACGACTGATCGGCGAAGATGTTGAGCGCGAACTTCGTGCGGGTCAGCATCCAGTCCGCGCCGATCGTCGGCGCGTTCGTGTGCACGTTCTCCGTGCCGAATGCGGTCCCGAAACTCGTATATCCGCCGTACGCGCCCCAGTACCACGAGTCCGCAAAGCCCTGCGTCGCCGACTGCGCGGCTCCGACCGACGGCGTGAGCCCGACCGCGCCTATTGCGGCCAGCGAGAGGACGACGAGACGAGACGATCGCATACGCTATACCTCGAAATGGAGGATCCTTTCGGTGATCTCATCGGGGCTCCACCGACTCCCACAGCCCGCGCCCGCGGGCGGCACTCCGCCACCGGGGTGCCCTCTTGGGCCTCCCGGAGCTTCATGGGTGGGACGATGATGAGGTCAAACTGGTCACGAAAAGCCGGAAACCGGAAGCTGGAAGCAGGAGAAGGCCGAATCGCGGTTCCGTCTCCAGGCCTCCGACTTCCGGCTTCCGGCTTCCGGCTTATTTCAGGATCCCGACCTTCCCGGCGACCTTCCGGATACTCTCGACCGCGCGATCCAGGTCCGCCCGCGAATGCGCGGCCGAAACCTGGCAGCGGAGCCGTGCGGTGCCGTGCGGAACCACCGGGAAACCGAAGCCCGTGACGAAGATCCCCTCGTCGAGGAGCATCTCGCTCATCCGGATCGCGTCCGCCGTCTCGCCGATGATGATCGGCACGATCGGCGTCTCGCCTTCGAGCGGCTTGAGTCCGGAGCTGACCAGCGCGGCGCGGAAATGGCGCGTGTTCTCGTGCAGCGTGCGGACCCGCTCCGGATGCGCCTCGATGAAACGCACCGCCGCCAGGGCGCTGGAGGCGACAGTCGGCGGCAGCGCGTTCGAAAAAAGCTGGGGACGCGCGCGTTGTGTGAGCATGTCGCACAGCGATGCAGGTCCCGCGACGAACCCCCCCGACGCACCGCCGAGCGCCTTGCCGAGCGTCGAGGTGATGACATCGACTTCGCCGAGCACTCCGAAATGCTCCGGCGTACCGCGTCCGGTCGCGCCGATCACGCCCGTCGCGTGCGAGTCGTCGACGATCAGCACCGCGTCGTGATCGCGCGCGATCTGGAGCAGCTGGGGAAGCTTCGCGATGCTCCCTTCCATCGAGAAGATTCCGTCGGTCCAGATCAGCCGGCGTTTCGCACCCTTGTTCGCCTTCAGTTTGGCGACGAGGTCATCGAGGTCGCCGTGAGGATACACGGCCGTCGTGCACTTGGTGATCGCTTTCGCGAGGCGAATCGAATCGATGATCGACGCATGATTCAGCGCGTCGGAGCAGACGAAGTCGCCCTCTTCGACGACCGTCGACGTGAGCCCTTCGTTCGCATTCCACGCGGCGACGAACGACATCGATGATTCCGTCCCGACGAACCGCGCGAGTGCCTCCTCGAGTTCGCGGTGAATCGTGAACGTGCCGCAGATGAACCGCACGCTTCCGGTGCCCGCGCCGTACTTCTCGAGGCCGTCGATCCCCGCCTGCACGACGCTCGGCTCGTCGCACAAGCCGAGGTAGTTGTTGGAGGAGAGGATCAGGACGTCGCCGCGGCCCTCCATCTTCACATGCGCCGACTGCGGCGATTCCAGGTAATTGAGGGTCTTGTAGACTCGCTCTTCCTTGAGTTTGGAGATGCGAGAGTTGAGGTCGGATATGAAGTGCTGGTTCAGGGACATCGTTTTGGGGAAGGGCGTAAGACGAGCAGACGGTAATTGGTCATTGGTTGTTGGTTCTTGGCCCCGACATCGAACCAATCCGGCGAGGTTCGTGGCTGGGGCCAACTACCAAGAACCAATGACCAAAAACCGATTACTCGCCTGTTAGTTCGAGATCTCAAAAATGACTTTCCCCGCCTCCCCCGACTTGATCACCCGGATCGCCTCCGCGTGCTCATCCAGCGGGAACCGGTGCGTAATGACCGGCCGCGGATCGAACTGCCCGGACCGAAGAAACTGAGTCATCTGGATCCACGTCTCGTACATCCGACGCCCGACCACGCCGTAGACGGTCACGCCCTTGAAGATGATCTCCTTTGCGAGATCGAGCTCCATCGGCTTGGCGGGGATTCCGAGGATTTGCACGCGGCCGCCGACCCTGACGAGCGCGAAGGCCTGGTGAATCGCGGCGGGGACGCCGCTCATCTCGAGCACGATGTCCACGCCGAGTCCGTCGGTCGCGGCCTTCACGGCGGCGTCGGCGTCCTTCGGATGCACGGCATCGTGCGCGCCCATCGCGCGCGCCAGTTCCAGGCGCTTCGGATTCACGTCGCTTGCGATGATCCGCGAGGCTCCTGCCGCCCGGCAAATGCCAACCGCAAAAATTCCGATCGGGCCGCACCCGGTGACCAGGACCGTCGAGCCGGGAAGCTCGGTTCCGTGCAGCGCCGTGTGGAACGCGTTCCCCATGGGATCGTGGATCCCGCCGACCTCGAACGACACGTCGTCGTCCAGGTGCCACACATTCGTCGCCGGCATCGCGATGAACTCCGCGAAGCAGCCGTCGCGGTCCACGCCGATGATCTTCGTGTTCGGGCAGACGTGCCCGTTGCCGGTGCGGCAGAGATGGCAGCGGCCGCACACGATGTGTCCCTCGGCGGTCACGCGGTCGCCGACCTTCACGTCGGTGACCAGCGATCCCACCGTCGCGACCTCGCCGGCGAACTCGTGGCCGACGGTGAACGGCGGCTTGCATCGCCCCCGCGCCCAGTCGTCCCATTCGTGAATGTGAACGTCGGTGCCGCATACGCCGGCGCGGCGGACGCGGATGAGCACTTCATTGTCCCGGATCGACGGAACCGGAACATCCTTGAGCACGAATCCCACAGCGGGGGACTCTTTGACGAGAGCCTTCATGAATGAAAACTCACCTGCT
>JADGQS010000164.1 GCA_017881585.1 Gemmatimonadaceae bacterium
ACGCGGCGGAACCGACGGCGTGAACACCGGCGTCGGGGCGCGCGGCGGAAGCGACGGCGTGAACACGGGCGTCGGGGGACGCGGCGGAACCGACGGCGCAAAAGCGGGCGTCGTCAGGCGCGGCGGAACAGCCGGCATCGGAGGCGGCGTAGGCTCGCGCGGCGGCTCCGCGACGATCACGCCCGCCTCCTCGGCGGCGACCGGCTCGGGCATCGCCTCGAAATCCGAATCGAAACCGTGCTCGGATCCTTCGACGATCGACTCGACGGTCTCGACGGTCTCGACGGTCTCGACGGTCTCGACGGTCTCGACGGTCTCGACGGTCTCGAACGCCGGGAAGGATTCCATGGCGGGAGGAGTCGCGGCCGGTTCAACCGCGAACGATGTCATCGCCAGCGATGACTCCGCTCCAACTGCGGCGGTCGCGAACTCCGGCGCGCTGACGGAAATCACGCCACCGCAAACAGAGCAGCGCGCGCGCACGCCGCCGAGCGGCACCTTCGCGGGGTCGACTCGAAAAATCGAGCGGCAATCAGGACACGTGACGTTCACTGCTCCTCCGGCATGGTCGCCGCGTCGATCGGATCGATCGGCACCGGCTCTTCATCCGACGTGTCGCCGCGGCGGTCGATCGTGAACACAGATCCCGGCAGCGTTTTCGCGTAGCTCTTCATTTCCGTCGCGAGCTCACTCACCTGTGCCGCGTGCGTGAACTTGCGACGCTCGTTGGTGACCACTCCGATCGAGACGGTCATCAACGGGACCTTGTGCAACGCGCCGCGACGATCCTTGCCAAAATAATACCCGGCGCGCCGATCCTGCTCGGAATACTGGAACGGAATGAGGGCGTCGAACGTTTCGACGACCTCGGCACAGGTGTCCTGGACCAGATCGACGGGCATCACAAAAAGAAAATCGTCGCCCCCGATGTGCCCCACGAACGCCGCGTCCGCACACGTTCCCTTCACGACGTCGTGCAGGATCCGCGACAGAATGCGGATGACGCGGTCGCCGTCGTAGTAGCTGTAGCGATCGTTGTATTCCTTGAAGTGGTCGAGATCGGCGTAGCAGACGGCAAACGTCTCGCCCGCCTCAAGGCGATGCGTGATGTTCCCCTCGATCTCGGTCGTGCCGGGCAAGCGCGTCGACGGATGCACGTGCGTGTCGCGATCGGACCGGCGCAGCATGGCGGTGAGGCGCAGCGAGACGTCCATGGCGGGCATCCCTTCGCGCAGCACCTCGTCGGCGCCGGCGTCGAACGCCGCGGTGAACGACGTGTCGTCGTTGCGCGTGCACACGCACACGGGCACGATACCGGTGTACGAGTCGGACTTCAGGCGCTGGCACCCCTTCAGTGCAGCGACCGGATGCGTGCGCGCATCGATGACGACCAGCCTCGGGCGGGCCCGCAGCGCCGCGGACAGCAATTCGTCCGAGGAACGCACGGTGGCCACCGGAAACTGCTGCGCCTCGAGCCATCCGCGCACCGGAACCGGGAGCGGCTGGCCATCTGGCGCGAAGATGAATGCGGTCGTCAGCGCCACGCACTCCTTCGGGCGAATGGTATCGGCGCAAGATAGGGACACCCACAGAGGGTGTCAAACAATGAAACAGCAGGCACTTGCGTTACTTCCTCAGGGCTGCGAGGGCCGCCCGAACGGCGCCCATGGAATCGTTGCCGAGAGCGACGTAGGCGATCCCCCGGCTCCCAACCCGCCGTGCACGCGAAGCGTCACGTACGCATCCACCATCGAGAGCAGGTGATTCGCGATCAGCAGGCCCAGCTGCAGGCGCGCATCGCGCGAGGCCTGATTCGCCCGTTCGATGGTCTGGACATACACGTCCTGCTCGAGTTGCGCGTTCCGCCACGACCAGCGGAACTGCGGCTGCACCGCGCGAGCGACGTAGAACGCGAGCGCCTTGCGGTACTCCGACGACGCCGGATCCGGCTGGACGTTCGGATTGCTCCAGTAGGTCTGCCGCGCGAGCAACCACGCCGCGCCGTTGTATGAGGTGATGTCGACCTCCGGCGTGAACGTCCCACCGGGCACGAGGTTGAACACGCCGCTCTCGATGTAGTGCTCCATCGATTCGTAATACGCCCACTGCCCTACCGGCCGGTCGCCGGGAAACAGCGATCGCGCCACGTCGCTCGCGAGCGACTGGAAGCGGTCGCGTTCGCGCAGCTGTTCCGCGTGCTGATCGAGATAGCCGAGGAACGCGAAGCCCTCGACGGCGAGGTAGGCGATGAAGCGATGCTGTCCGAGCAGCGCCTGTCCCGTGCCAGGAACCGCCGCGGAGGCCAGCGGCACCCACCACGACGAGTCGCGGCGCGGGATCGCGATCGGCCCGATGCGGATCTTCCTGGCGATGCCGGCCACGGTATCGGCGGATGCGGCTGGTACGGCCGGTACTGCAGGCCACGCCGGCATCGAGACGCCGGCGGGCTGCGGCACCGGCTGCGCGTTCGCGCAGCATGGCGCGAGAGCGATGCACGCGGCCGCGTACGCGGCGATCAGCGCGTGTCTCGCCGGCATCAGAACTGGAAGCGAAGCGTGAGGTAGGTCGGGGGCTTCCCCGCGTCGGACGAGAAGCCGCCGAATCCGCGCGCGAAATCCATCGAGATACCGCCGCGCTTCACGCCGAGGCCGACGGCCGCGCTCGCGCCGTCGCCACTCCCGCCGGCGACACCGAGCCGCAGGAAGAAGAGTTTCCTGTACACGAGCTCGCCGCCCGCACGGAACGCCGCCGCGCCGAGCGACGCGTTCTCCACGACTTCCGCGCTCACGCGAAGCTCCCCGTCGGGAATGCTCCTCTCGATGCCCGGCACCAGGTACTGCGCGCCGAGATGGATGCGCGTCGGGAGCGGATCGGATTGCGGGGCGTCGTTCACCTGCAGCTTCAGCCCGGCGTCGCGGATGTCGAGGCCGACGGTAAGGCGGCGGTCCTTGTCGACGATCGCCTGTACGCCGAGGTCGAGCGCGTTCGTGGAGGCACTGAAAGCCGGAATGTTGCCGCAGGTGCCGCTGCAGTCGACGCGTTCCTGGATGAACTTGTACGTGACACCCGCGCTCACCCGCGACCCGATCGTCGCCGCGTACGAGGCGGCGATGACGTACGAGCGCGGATAGATCGTGCCGGTCGCGCCGAACTGGTCCGTCGCTTGCTGCTGGCCGTAGTTCATGAGGTACGCGGAGGCGGCAATCACGCCCGCCTTGCCGGCTGGCACGACGATGTTGAGCGCGTCGCCGGTGGCGACCACGGTCTGCGAGTGATTGATCGAGAGTTCGTTCTTCGTCAGCCGCGCGAGGCCGGCCGGATTCGCCCAGATCGATTCGCTGCCGACGTCGGACGCGACGACGGCCTGGCCAAGGCCCACGGCGCGGGCGCCGACGGGCACGAGCAGGAAGAGTGCGCCCTCGGTGGAGAGTCCGCCTTGCGCGCGAGACGCCGCGGGCGCCGCGCAGAGCGCCACGGCGAAGGCGATGCGCTGGAGCGACCGCACGCGATACCGCACGCGATACCGCACGCTAGAGCGGCGTTGCCTCATCGACGAGCATCACGGGAATGTCGTCGCGGACCGCGTAGCGAAGCTTGCAGGCAGGACAATCGAGCGCCGACTCGCGCTCGCGATATTCGAGCGCGCCTTTGCAGCGCGGGCAGACGAGGATTTCGAGAAGGCGTGGAGCGAGCGTCATGGCCGTTTATTCCATCCTCGATTCACTCGACGCGGTAGCCGAGTCGTCGCAGCGCGGCGGAGTCGCGACGCCAGTTGGGGAGCACTTTCACGTGGAGATCGAGATAGACGGGCGATCCGATGAGCGCCTCGATCTTGCCGCGCGCCCGCATGCCAATGGACTTGATGCGCGATCCGCCGGCGCCGATGAGAATGCGTTTCTGACTGTCGCGCTCGACGTGCAGCACCGCTCGAATGTACACCGGGGAACGCGTCTCGCGAAATTCCTCTATTTCGCACGCGATGCTGTACGGGACTTCATCCTGGAGCTGCTCGAGCGCCGTCTCGCGGATCATCTCTGACGCGAAAAAGCGCATGTTTTGCGTGCTGAGATCTTCGGCGTCGTAGTAGAACGGATGTTCGGGGAGGAGCGCTCGCACGCGGTCGAGGAGGCCGGGTACTCCGTCACCGGTTAGCGCGGAGATGACCACGGCGCCGGGATTCTCGGTGAGGAGCGCGGCGCGGCGGCCGGCCGAGAGCCCGTCGGCCTTGTTGAAGGTGAGGATGGTTGGTGCGCGCGGTGCCCGATCGGCGGGGAGTCCTGCGGCGGCCGCGAGCGTCTCGACGGTTCCTTCGAGTGCGTCGATGAGGTGGATGATGACGTCGGCGTCGTCGAGGGCCCTGAGCGAGGAGTCGCGCATGGACTTCTGGAGCGCGTATGCGGGCTCGAGAAGGCCCGGGGTGTCGAGGAGGATGATCTGGGTGTTGTCGTCGGTGATGAGACCGACGACGCGCTCGCGGGTGGACTGTGGTTTTGGGCTCGTGATAGCGAGCCGTTGGCCGACGAGTCGATTGAGGAGCGTGGATTTCCCGGCGTTGGGTCTTCCGGCTACGGTGACGGTTCCGGCTTGGGTCATCATATCAGGACGATTCGGCCCGAGGGATAGGAACGGATTGAGACGGCAGACGGCAGCCGGCGTGGTTAAACGACAACGCCCCAGCCGGTGAGGGCTGGGGCGTTGTAAAAGGTGCCGGCGACGGCCTACTCTCCCGCGATCTCTCAATCGGAGTACCATCGGCGCTGTAGGGCTTAACGATCGTGTTCGGAATGGGAACGAGTGTGGCCCCTACGCTCTGGTCGCCAGCGTATTCGTCGAAATAGTTCGACAATGGGAATGGGTAGTGTTCGGAGGAGCGAATCCTGATTAGATCGTGCGAATGCTCTGCGGCGTTTGTATTCCAGCCCCAGGAATTCCCGTTTTTTGGGAAAAACTGGGGGAGTAGTCAAGCCGCACGGGCGATTAGGACCGCTGCGCTTGGAGGAGATTGCTCTCCTTCCACGTGCGGCCTATCGACGTAGTGGTCTCCTACGGCCCTTCAGGGTGCTCGAAGCACCAGGGAGAATTCATCTTGGGGACAGCTTCCCACTTAGATGCTTTCAGCGGTTATCTGTGCCAGCCATCGCTACCCGGCGTTGCACCTGGCGGTGCAGCCGGGACACGAGCGGGCTGTCCGACTCGGTCCTCTCGTACTAGAGTCCGCGCCCCTCAATTCTCCAACGCCCACGACGGATACAGACCGAACTGTCTCACGACGTTCTGAACCCAGCTCATGTACCACTTTAACCGGCGAACAGCCGGACCCTTGGGACC